>JBMOHO010000057.1:0-14196 GCA_049317805.1 Saprospiraceae bacterium | reverse complement strand
TTATGGTCTCAGATTGAATAAAAAATTTGTTAATTTTGCCAAAATTTTCAAAAGACTATATTCATGTCCCTCACGCGATTTAACGCATTGCAGACGATAGAGAATCGGCTGGATTCGATTCCTGTAGGAGTATCAGCGCCGGTGGTAGCCAATATTGCGGCTTATTTTGGCGAAAATGTGTTTAATGATGCTGCCATGCAAAAGCACCTGCCGGAAAATGCTTACCTGAGTGTGAAGGCAGTGATACAAAGTGGCGAAAAACTACATCGGGAACTGGCAGAGGTGGTGGCTAGGGGCATGAAAGAATGGGCGCAAGATCAAGGTTGCACCCATTTTGCGCACTGGTTTCAACCCTTAACGGGAAAAACGGCGGAGAAGCACGATTCGTTTTTCACCATGACGCACGATGGGCGCGTGATTGAGGAATTTGCAGCCGGGGCATTGGTGCAGCAGGAACCCGACGGCTCTTCGTTTCCAAGCGGCGGTTTGCGCAGCACATTTGAAGCCCGCGGATACACCATTTGGGATCCCAGCAGCCCGGCATTTATCATGGAGGTTGGCGATGGCAAGACCCTTTGCATTCCCACTATTTTTGTTACATACGGCGGCCAGGCACAGGATTACAAGCTCCCCCTCTTGCGTTCGCAGGCCTTTTTGGACAAGGCAGCTGTGCCGGTTTGCCAACTGTTTGATCCCAAGGTGACCAAGGTGATTGCCACGCTGGGCTGGGAGCAGGAATATTTTGTGATCGATGACGCCCTGTTTAATGCCCGGCCCGATCTGGTCATGACCGGTCGTACATTGCTCGGGCGCCAGGCGGCCAAACACCAGCAGTTGGAAGACCATTATTTCGGCTCGATTCCGGAGCGGGTTTATGCCTTTATGCGCGACCTCGAAACCGAAAGCCATAAGCTGGGTATACCGGTGCGCACGCGGCACAACGAAGTGGCACCTTGTCAATATGAAGTGGCACCGGTGTTTGAAGAAATCAACGTGGCGGTAGACCACAACCAGTTGTTGATGGATGTGATGGACAGGGTGTCGCGCCGCCATAACCTGCGGGTACTGTTGCACGAAAAACCATTTGCGGGCATCAACGGATCGGGTAAACACAACAACTGGAGCATGGGCGCCAACACCGGCGTAAACTTGTTGTCGCCCGGTGACAACCCAAGCCGAAACCTTCGTTTCCTCACCTTTTTTGTGAACACCATTTATGCGGTGTATCAGTATGCCGACGTGTTGCGCGCCTCCATTGCGCATGCGGGCAACGACCATCGCCTTGGTGCCAACGAAGCGCCGCCGGCCATCATCTCGGTGTTCATCGGGGAGGCCATGACCAACCTGCTGGAACAAATTGCCAATGGACAGTATACAAACGACGACGAGGTAAAGCGCGCAATAGACCTGATCGCAAAGTTGCCCAACCTGGAAATGGACAATACCGATCGGAACCGTACTTCACCTTTTGCCTTTACGGGCAATAAATTTGAAATCCGCGCTGTCGGCTCCAGTCAAAACTGTGCCGGCCCCATGGCCGTGATGAATGCCATGATGGGTTTGCAATTGATGGCGTTTAAGAAAACGGTAGATGAACGCATGCAGTCGGGCATGGCCAAAGAAGAAGCTGTGCTTAGTGTGTTGAAAGATTATATTGTGGCGGCCAAGCCAATCTTGTTTGAAGGAAATAACTATTCGAATGAGTGGCGTGAAGAGGCCGCCCGCCGTGGGTTAAACAATTTTGCGAACACGCCGGAAGCATTGGACGTGCTGGGTACCGATCTGGGCAAATCGTTTTACAGCCAGGCGGGCATCATGGGTGCCGATGAACTGGAGGCTTACTTTGCCGTCCAACTGCATATATATTGCACCAAGCTGAACATTGAAGCCAAGTCCCTTGAGGAAATGGTGCACTCCATGGTCATGCCCGCAGTGTTGCGTTATCAAACAGAACTGGCCGACAACATCGGCGCGATGAGCGATATCGGGATGGAAGATGCCATTGGTTATCAAAAAGATAAAATAAAACGAATTGTCAAAAATACGGAAGCCATTCGGGAAGGATTAGAGAAGCTGCAAAAAGCCATGGAGAAAGCGCACCACGCCGACAATGTCCGGGAAGAAGCGGAGATCCTTTGCCAAAAAGTGAAACCGCAGATGGAGCACATTCGAGAAGCCGTAGACGAGTTAGAAGGCATTGTAGACGATCAATATTGGCCACTGGTGAAATACCGGGAGCTGCTGTCGATTCGTTAATATAAGAAAAAAGTAAACGCTGTTATGCTGATGCGGAAAACCCCTCCCGATTTTTGGGAAAAAATGGAAAAAGAAGCAAACGACGACCTTAACCTGTTGGTTGAGGTGGGACCTTCCCATTTTTCCGCAGAGCATTTACTGGAATTGCGCCAGGAGTTGCGCGAGCAAATTGGCACGGTAGAACGGCGTCAACGCCTGGCCATGCTGCTGGGCGCAACCGGTGCCATGTGGTTTTTGGTGGCCGGGCGGGCTTGGCTGCTGCAGTGGGCATGGCTGCTGATCACGGCTTTTGTGGCCATGTTGTTTTGCATGGCGGGCTTCACTTTTTTATTGCTTTGGAAAAAAGGACGACCCAATACACGGCTCGGAGAACTGGAATACACCTTGCGCACCCTTGAAGATGAATTGCGCAAACGTTCGATTGCCTATCCCAAACGTTCGAGGGACGCGTTTTGAACATGCACTCGAACGACGACATTGCAAGGTTTCTTCAGGTGTTTCGCGAGGCGGCGGCTAACGGTACGTTTGTCCGACTAACCTTGAGTAAACCGCTGCCCGGCGCACCGGCGGGTTTGCAAAATGTGTACATCCGGCCGGTTCAGCTCAAAGCGGGGCCGCATCTCGCTTTCAACCACCGGTACGATACCAAAGACGAAGTGAAAAACTGGACGGCTTCCGAGGCCAATGTCCGCCTGTTGGCCTGGTTGGGCGAGGTTTTTGCGCATGCCCAACTGATGACCACGCAAGGAGACCTCCAGTTGCAAACAGGCCCGGGCTCCAAAACCAAACTACGCCAGTTGCCGGCATCGCATACAGAAGCGGCATCGGCAGCGCACGACCGCCAAAAAAAACGCCTGTTGGATCCGGCTGCTCCTTGGCTGCACCACCTCGGCATTGCAGACAAAAAAGGCGTTATCCTCCCGTCGGCTCAGGACAAGTGGAAGCAAATCAACAAATACCTTGAAATCATGGACGCCCTGCTGCGTGCGCATCAGACACCGGAAGACGTGCGGGTGGCCGATATGGGTTCGGGCAAAGGGTATCTGACCTTCGCTTTGTACGACTATTTGCGCAACAGCCTGCACCTTACACCGCAGGTAGTGGGCATCGAATTGCGACCCCACCTGGTGTCGTTTTGCAATGCGCTTGCTCAAACCGTGGCGTTTGACGGCCTCTCGTTTGTTGCCGCCGACATCCGCGATTACAACGCCGAACGCATAGATGTGCTCATTGCATTGCATGCCTGCGATACCGCCACAGACCTGGCCCTGGCCAAAGGAATACACGCCCAAGCAGGGGTGGTGGTCGTCGCGCCGTGCTGCCACAAACATATCCGAAAAGCCATGCATACCCAAAATGAACTGGCCCCCCTTATGGGTTACGGCATCCTGGAGGAGCGGCAGGCCGAGCTGCTGACCGATGGCATCCGCGCCTTGTTGTTGGAATCGGAAGGGTATGACACCAAAGTATTTGAATTTGTGTCGACAGAACACACTGCTAAAAATGTCATGATCACCGCAACCCGACTCCGCAAACCACTACCGGCCAAACGCGCTGCAGCACTGGAAAAGGTGAATGCCCTGAAAACCGGTTTCGGCATAGAAGGGCATTACTTGGAGACCTTGTTGTGAACCGCCGTAAAATGCACTCGTGTTTCTAAACTCTATTTTTTCATTGTTGTTTTATTTGTCCCATCTCCAAACCCCAATGCCTACCCCCAAAACGCAAAACTAAACGCCAATGAAAATCGGTATCGTTTGTTACCCCACGTATGGTGGGTCAGGTGTAGTGGCCACCGAACTGGGTATTGGCCTGGCCAAACGGGGACACGAAGTGCATTTCATTACATACAGAAGACCAGTGCGGCTGGCGCATTTCCAGGAAAATGTATTTTACCATGAGGTAGACAACGAGGATTATCCCCTGTTTGAATATGCGCCTTACGATACCGCTTTGGCGTCCAAGATTGTGGATGTGGTGAAATACTCCAACCTCGATTTGTTGCATGTGCATTACGCCATACCACACGCTGCTGTGGCTTATTTGGCCAAAAAAATCCTCATCACCCAGGGGCATTATGTACCGGTAGTGACCACTTTGCACGGAACAGACATCACCCTCGTAGGCAATAACCGGGCGTTTAAGCCGGTCGTAGAGTTTGGCATCAACAAAAGCGACGGGGTAACCGCCGTGTCGCATAGCCTGAAAACGGAAACCCTCAGCCTGTTCAACATCGCAAGAGACATTCGGGTGATCCACAATTTTATTGACTTTGAGCGGTTCCGGCGGTTGGATAAAAGCCATTTCAAAAAAATATTGGCACCAGAAGGCGAGCGCATCCTCGTACATACTTCCAATTTTAGAAAGGTGAAAAGAGTGGAAGATGTGATCCATATTTTTAAACACGTGCACAAGCGGCTGCCCTGCAAACTGCTCATGATTGGCGACGGCCCCGAACGCCAAAACGCCGAGCGCTTGTGTCGGGAGCTGGGGCTTTGTGACGAGATTCGCTTCCTCGGCAAACAGGATGCGATTGAGGAGTTGCTGGCCATTTGCGACCTTTTTTTGATGCCCTCCGAATCGGAAAGTTTTGGCCTGGCAGCGCTGGAAGCGATGGCCTGCGAGGTGCCAGTCGTATCATCCAATGGCGGTGGACTGCCCGAAGTGAACATACACGGCGTAACCGGTTTCCTGAGCGACCCGGGCAATGTGGAAGAAATGGCTGATTACGCCGTTCAACTCTTGTCCAACGAAGAAATGCTCCAGCGTTTTCGCGTCAACGCATTGGAGCAGGCCCGGCGTTTTGACATCGGCAACATCCTGCCGCATTATGAGGCGTATTATCAGGAAGTGTTGGCCAACAGTGGCGTCAAAGTCGAATGATGGCATCTTGACGACATAACCTTCAAATTACGTTGTAAAAAGTTGAAAACCGGGTTACCTATTGTAAATAGTCCTATATTTGCACTTGTAATCGCATAATCGACGTTTGTTCAACAATTAACGTCAAGCTATTTGCCCAAATAATTTCCGTAATATGTGTATTTTGTTCAGGCATTAAAAGTTTGAACGATAATTTTATTTTAATTATCAACAGTGTTGTTTCCTGTTTATTCCCTCTCATGCAAGATCTCAAAGAGTTGGTGTACATCCTGCACCAGCACCATCTACAGCCCCTCAACCCGAATGGACAGCCCATGGAGCGCGACTCGCTGCTGGGGCAGTTTTACGAAGGCATTGAGAAAGGGCGGTTTCATTCAGACGAAGAAGCGGAAAACGCCTTGTATCCCGATGACCAGGGCGGTTCAAAATTCAGAAAACTCAAGTCGATCTTGCGAGATCGGTTGCTGAACAGCATCACCTTGTTCAACGCCACAGGAACAGACTTTACCGACTACCAAAAAGCCTACTACGAATGCCATAAACAGTGGCTCATCGTCAAAATCCTGACTGGTCAAAATGCCAACACAGCTGCCATGGGCTTGGCCACCAAGCTGATGAAGCAGGCTGAAAAATTTGAGTTTACCATGCTTGCCATAGACATTGCGTCGTATTTGCGCATACAATACGGCTTGCGCGAAAGCAACGACAAAAAGTTCAAGGGGGTGAACCTCCAGTTTAACCTGAACCGGAAAATATACGATGCAGAGTGTTTAGCCGAAGAACTGTACACTTTATTGGTGGTGAAAACGGTCAACAACCGTTCGGTGAGCGAAGAGGTGTCGGCGCTGGCTCAATCGTATTACGAACAAATAGAATCACACCTGGCAGAGTACAACAGTTACCGACTGCATTTATACGGGCAAATGATTGGCTTGATGCGGTATACGGCGGTCAACAATTATGAAGAAGCTTTGCCATATTGTGATATGGTGATTGCCTTTTTCCGCAATAAACCCTACGAGGCCAGGGTGCCACTTCAGATATTTTACTACCAAAAACTGATTTGCCACATCCAGTTGAGGCATTTTGAAGAGGGCCAGGAGGTAGCAAAATATTGTCTGGGCATCATGTCGGAAGGTACATTCAACTGGTTTAAATACATGGAACTGTACCTCCAACTGACCTTCCACACCCAGCAGTTTGAGCAAGGGGCGCAGGTATTGCAAGAGGCATTGCAGCACCCACGCTTTCAGTTTTTGCCCGATAATGCCAAAGAAATATGGCGCATTTACGAGTCTTATGGGTATTACCTGGCCAAAATGGACCGCATCAGCGGCTTGGCCAAAGGCAAATTCAAGTTGGGTAAATTCATCAACGACACCCCGATTTTTGCCAAAGACAAGAGCGGCATGAACATCGCCATCATCGCCATTAAGTTCCTGTACCTGCTTTCCGAAAAACGGTATAGCCAGATTTTGGACGAAGTGGAGGCTACCGAGCAGTACTGCTACCGTTATCTGGGGGGCAAAAACACCGTGCGCAGTTTCAACTTTGTCAAAATGCTGTTACAGATACCCCTGGGGCAGTTTGATGTGGATGTGATAGAAAAACGCACCGTCCGGTATCGGAAAAACCTGGTAGACAATCCGCTGCAGATCGCCAACCAAACCCACGAAATTGAAATCATTCCGTATGAAATACTATGGGATATGGCCCTGGAATCGGTTCGGGCCAATGTGCGGTGAGGTAACAAATTTGTCGTTCATGTTTTTTAACACATGCTGTTTGTCAATGTTTTATAAAACATTATTAGATTAAATGTATTTTTTTGTCGGGTGCAAAAAAACGGTTTTTGTTGCCCGTGAAGTCCACGGTGCGTATGTTCTTTGCGGCATCGTACACCGTAATAACCGTTTAATCGCATACAACTCATGATAAAGCATAAGAATCCCCGCCTTCGAAGTGTAATTCCGGGAGGAGGCATCATCGTGGATACCACGGTGATCTAACCTTTTGGGATCAATGACACAGCGACGCTGTCTGGTACACACCAGGCAGCGTTTTGCTTTTGTACGCCCAAAAAAGCGATGAAAAATCTTGTCCATCCTGTCAATCTTGTAAATCCTGTCCACTTAATTCCTGTCAATCCTGTCAGCCGTTAGCAAGCGACTGTTTCGCCTGAATCCTTTTGCCCACCCAGATTGCCAAACTATATCAAGCGCCTGAGGTAACGAATTAGAAACAAATTGAAACTTTTAAAAATAATGATAATCACTTAGTTATGTCCAGTATTGTAACGTTCAGGAATAGTAATTGGCGCATCACAAAGTAACGTTTTCTGTTTCCATCGCCATGAGACGGGTGGCGGACATTTGACCTGCAAATCAACGCATAAGTGTTAATCGTCAAATGTTCAATCTCATGAATACTCCTTTACATTTTCCCGCCAGTTCGCTATCAACAGCTTGTATTATTGTTGACACCACCATGGTATAACCACTACAAAACAGTTTGCCATGGCATCATTTGCGAAAATAGAGGCAAGAGCTTCCCATGCATTGCGTTCGCTTCGGCGGGAGGTAATGGCAGGGGTGGTCTTTGGTACGCCCAGCCGGAGTTGTACCGGTTCAGGGGTATGCATGGTGTCGTCCATGCAGGTGTTGGAGCGACTTCCCATGCCATGTGTATTTGTGTTGGCCTTCGTTTCCCTGTGGGGAGGAGGCCAATTGCTGTTTCGGTTTCCCAAATCCGGTCTGAAGGCGCCGTCGGACATGACGCACTTTCAGACCGGTTATTTTATGGTGGAAGAGGAGTTTATGGTGCCCAGGTGGCTGATGCGCGCCTGGGGCAAACCCCGGATTCGCATTCTGCCAGGCCGCTATCCGGTACACCAGACCTTCGATTCCTGGGTGGTGTATTTCCCGCTCCATGGCCACCACAAAACGGATAAAGTCAAACATTTAAAATAAAAACTTCACTAATAACACACTTTACTCATGAAAATGTTTTTTACACAGGTCCACGTGGTGGTCGCCGGCGTGCTGCACTTTGTTGCGGCATGTTGGGCATCGGTACGTGCCTTTGCGCTGCGCATTGCGGCGCCTGTCCGTATGGCATCCCGACGGACTAAAGCAGCCCTTCATGTTCGAAAGGCGCACCCCTCAATGCGTTTTCACCCGGTTTCCCGAAGCATCGGGCGGATGATGCAACGCATCATACCAACCAATGAGGCCGATGCGCACGCATACGGCCTTTCGGCTGTTTGGCTGTTGGCGATGGTTTTGACCGCCGGCACGCTTACAGCCAGTGGCCCGGTTAAGCCCGTACGAAACGGAGGGCCGGAGAAAGAAAATGCAGCCTGCACGCTGACGATCACCAAAGTGAGCGTTGGCGATTGCCGCAACGACGCCACCACCGGCAACCAACCCAAGGTGCTTGTGGCTGTTTTTTTGGAATGGACTATGCCGCCTGCTGGTGCCAATATTGAGGTGACGGTAGACGGACAAACCAAGACCATCAACCCCTCGGTAGATGGTTGCTCCCCATACGTACAATTCATCATCAACGCAGACGGCGTCCAGCGGGATGTCCAGGCGGAATTCACTTCCGGTGGCTGTGTGGCCGTGCCGATATATTTTGATGTGCCAGTCGCCTGCCTGGGCAACCCGGCTTGCTCAGGCCCCAACGCTGTTGGTGGTACAGTTTACCGCGACTTCGACTCGGATGGCACCAAGGATGCGTCCGAGTTTGGCGTTGAAGGCGCTGTGATCAATATTTATGACGCCAGTGAAAATCTTTTAGGCACATCCACGTCTGACTTCCGCGGACGTTGGACGGTACAAGGACTGACTGCCGGTCAGAAAGTACGGGTAGAGATCATCAGCTACCCCTTTGGACTCAACCCCGGTGGTCTGGGGCCCGATAACTTCGGTGGCGTCGTGCAATTTGCTACAGTGGGTAGCGACTGTACGGTGGACTTCGGCTTGTTGCCGCCGGAAACCTATTGTGAAAACGATCCTGTAGTGGTCACGCCATGCTACATCACTGGCGACCCCCTCCAGCCGGGTAATGCTGCTTCCGCTCCGGTACTCGTGGCCGTCAGCTATTATCCCAACGCGCAAAGTGGAGACAATAATGGCAACACACCTGTAAACCGCTACATCGCCACCGGCGCCGAGGTAGGCACCGTTTGGGGTGTCGCACATCAGCGTTCAACCAAAAAGGTATTTACTTCTGCGTTGTTGAAAAGACACTCAGGGTGGGGTCCTGGCGGTCTCGGCGCCATTTATGTGACCGACGTCAGCGTACTCCCTCCTATAAATACACCTACCAGCGGACTGACCTCCCTGTACATTAACCTCGACAATTATGGCATTACCACCGGTAATGAGGGTTCGTTGACCCGTGACATCACAGGCGACCCTGCTCAACCCTCATACGACGCCGACGTGTTTGACCTGGTGGGCAAATGGGGTCTGGGTGATATCGACATTTCCAGCGATGAAGACAGTTTGTTTGTAATTAACCTGTTTAGCAAAACGCTGGTTACGATCGCCATCGGCAACCCGGCAGTATTCCCGGTGCCGTCCAACAACGTTTCGGAAATAACCATTCCCAATCCGAATTGCGCCAATGCTTCCGACTGGCGTCCGTTTGCCCTCAAATATTACAAGGGCAAACTGTACATTGGTGGTGTTTGCTCGGCCCAAGGCAGTCAGAACACAGACCACCTTCAAGCCATTATATACGAATACGACTTCGTTACACAAGCATTTACCATTATTCTGGAGTTTCCACTCGATTACTCCAAAGGGATCGTACTGACTGGCTTGGCCCATTGTGAGAACTGGAACCCCTGGACGGATGACTTTAATAAATTTCCTGCAGGCGGCATTGAGTTGTGTTACCCACAGCCTTTGCTGAGCGACATCGAGTTCGACGTGTATGGAAACATGATGATCGCTTTCAACGACCGTGCTGGCCACCAGATGGGTTGGTTCAACTACGGCACCGGTACCTCTAATCCAGTAAACAGACTCTGGAAAGGCAACGCTGGTGGTGACATACTGCGCTTGATCAACAACAACGACGAATGGCTCATCGAGCGAAACGGAACGGCTGGCTTTGATACCGGCTGTGGTGGCGGCAATGGACAGGGCCCCTGTGGGGGTGAATTCTACTGCCAGGATTCGTACCTGAGCCCTCACCAGGAAGCTGTGCACGGCGGCATCGCCAGCCACCCCAGCAACAACGAGTTGTTGCTGAACATGATGGACGCCACTTCTGCGTTCTCCGGTGGTCTGGCTTGGTACAACAACGCCACGGGTGCCCAAAATGACGCCTACCGGGTGTATTTTTCCGGTAACGACGGCAGTACCGGCCTGTTCGGTAAAGCATCCGGCTTGGGCGACGTGGAACTGCTCTGCTCCAACCAACCGGTTGAGATCGGCAACTTCGTATGGATTGATTCCGACAAAGACGGTATCCAGGACCCCGGCGAACTCCCGCTTGTAGGAGCGCGCGTGACCCTATATCAAGGCAACTCCATTGTGAAATCGGTGCTTACCGACGGCTCCGGTTATTTCAAGTTTGACCAGAACGACGGCGTTTTGCCCAATACGCAGTATTGTATTGTGCTGGGCACCAACGGGCAGTTTGCCAATGGCCAACTGACGGTAAACAACAAAGTCTACACCCTGACAACGGCCAACACCGGCTTTGGCCCCAACACAGACCAGAACGACTCTGACGCGGCGCTGGGTGTAGGCCCTCTGGTCGGACTTCCGGCCGTCTGCCTGACAACAGGTAGTCTTGGTGAGAACGACAATACGTTCGACGTCGGTTTTGTGCCTGCGGTTGATTATGGTGATTTGCCCGATAATGACGTAGCCGGCAGCTACCCGACCAACTTGAACGACGGCGGCAGCGAAGGCGTGGGCGCAAGCCACGAAATCACCACCAGGCTCAGGATCGGTGCGGTTGTCGACGCAGAAGGCGACGGTCAGCCCAATGCCAATGCAAATGGCGACGACACTGCCGGAACGCCGGACGATGAAGATGGCGTGACCATTCCGAACTTTTTCCTGAGCCAAACCTACAATGTGCCCGTCGTGGTGCTGAACACCACAGGAGGCGTTGCCAAGCTTACCGGTTTCTTCGACTGGAACAACAACGGCAAATTGGACGATGCCGGGGAAATGTACTCGATCAACGTACCCAACAATACTAACGGTACGATAAACTTGAGTGTCAGTGTTCCCGTTACCGCAGTCACCAATACCATGGTGGGTGCGCGTTTCCGTTTAAGCACTGACGCTTCCGCTTCCATGTTGCCAACCGGCGCTGCGCCCGATGGTGAAGTAGAGGACTACCTCGTGGAAGTATTGTCAATTGATTACGGCGATTTGCCAGATAATGACTTGGCTGGTTCGTACCCCACCAACGCCACCAACGGCGCAGGTGAAGGCGTAGGCCCTGGCCACAACATCATAGCCGGCCTGAAATTGGGCGCTTCTGTGGATTTTGAAACAGGCGGTCAACCCAGCGCCTTGGCCAATGGCGACGACAACAACGGCAGCCCTGATGACGAAAACGGTATTGCCGTTTTCCCTACCTTTAATGTAGGCCAAACAGCCGTGATCAATGTTTCTACCATGAACATGACTGGTAAGAACGTTTTCCTGGTCGGTTTCTTCGACTGGAACAAAGACGGCGATTTCAACGACCCATCCGAGTCCGTTTATGTAACGGTGCCAAACGGCGCAACCAGTGTGCTGTTGAACGTACCGGTACCCAATAACGTATCGACCAACATGAACCTTGGCGCTCGATTCCGCTACAGTACTGACTTTGCCGCTGCTTCAGTGCCTTTGGGCCCTGCACCCGACGGTGAAGTGGAAGACTACCTGATTACGGTGGCTTGTCCAATATTGGACGTTGACCTCGTGGCGCAACAAGTAACCTGTAACGGCGCCGCCAATGGATCGATATTCCTGACCGTAAACAATGGTATTGCGCCATTTACATATGATTGGGCAGACGTTGCCGGCAACAACAATTCGAAAGACCGCAGCGGCCTGGCACCCAACACCTATACCGTTACTGTTACCGACGCAAATGGTTGTACCGGAGTGGAGACGCAAATGATTACTCAGCCCGCAACCCTCGGTTCATCGGCTGTGGTAACCGATGTTACCTGCGTGGGTTTGAGCAATGGAGAAATCAACCTGTCTGTTTCCGGTGGTACCCAACCATACACTTACGACTGGAACAACGACGGCGCTGAAAATCCGGATGATGACGGCGCTGATTTGGTGAATATTCCCGCAGGGTCTTACACCGTTACGGTGACCGACGCGAAAGGATGTACTACCGTACGCACGGAAATGGTAGACGAACCAGCCATTAGCCTGACACTCACTTTAGTGCCCGAGTCTGCTACTTGCGGCAACAGCGATGGTGCCATCAACCTGACTGTAAACGGTGCAAACGCGCCATTTACGTATGACTGGTCAAATGACGGCCCGGAAAACCCGGATAATGATCCACAAGATTTGAACAATATTCCTGCCGGCATCTATTTCGTGACGGTCACCGACAACAACGGTTGCACGCAGGAAGGTTTTGCTGTAGTAGACAACGCCCCAGGGCCGGAAGTAACCGCTGTGGTTACTGACGTGGACTGCAATGGTGCGGCTACTGGTGCAATAAACATTACTGTGACCGGAGGAACCGCTCCGTTTACATATGACTGGAGCAACGATGGGTCTGAAAACCCGGATAACGATGCTAAAAACCTGACTGGCGTGATTGCCGGCACGTATATGGTAACCGTCACCGACGCCAACGGCTGTGAAGCCATGGCCATGGGTGTTGTTAAAGAACCTACACCGATCAGAATTGCACTATCCTTAGTAAACGAAGGATTGTGTGGCTCAAATGGCGGCTCGCTGACCGCCGCTCCTTCGGGTGGAACCGGCCCGTACTCTTATGACTGGAGCAACGATGGCCCGGAAAATCCGGACAACGATGTTCCAACAATAACCGGACTGGCCGCTGGCCCTTATACTGTCACGGTTACCGATATTCTGGGCTGTACCAAGGTAGCAAACGCCACACTGACGTGTGTGCAACCTGCTTCCATCGGCAACTATGTATGGGAAGACGTCAACTGGAATGGTATTCAGGACAACAATGAGCCTCCGATCCCTAACGTAGTGGTCGTTCTGGATGGAATTGACGTCAACGGCAATGTCGTTAACGCAACCCAAACCACAGACGGCAATGGTTTGTACTTGTTCAATAACCTGTGGCCAGGCAATTACAAGTTATCGTTTGTTACACCGGCGAATTATGTTCCGACCAATGCCAATGATACTGACGCCACTGAGGCCAATGATTCTGATGCCGAGCCCAATATGGGTGGCATGACGGTTACTGAAACCTTGATTGCAGGTGAAAATAACTTGACTTACGATGCCGGTTACTACCGCCCGGCTTCCATTGGAAACTACGTATGGCTCGATAAAGACGCCGACGGCGACCAGGAAGGTGGTGAGCCAGGCATTCAGGGTGTAAAAGTTACCTTGACTGGTACAACTGGACAAGGCAACAACGTCATGGAAATGACGACCACAGACGTCAACGGCGAGTACCTGTTCGATAACCTGGTACCGGGCAACTACAAACTGACGTTTGCTACACCTGCAGGCCTCGTCACGTCACCACTCAATGCGGCTGGCGGCGACGACACGATGGACTCGGACGCCAACCCGGCCATGGGCGGCATGACAGCCACCGAAACGCTGACCTCAGGTGAGTACAACCCGACGTACGACGCCGGTTACTTCGAAGGGGTAAAAGTGGGCGACTACGTATGGCTTGACGAGAATGCCAACGGCATCCAGGAAGCTGGTGAGCCGGGTCTCCAGGGCGTAACGGTCAAACTGCTGAACGGCGCAGGCAATCCTGTAACGGTGGATGCCAACGGCAACGCCATTACCAATAAAGTGACCAACAGCAACGGCTACTACCAGTTCGACAACCTGATACCGGGTG
>JBMOHO010000056.1:0-14323 GCA_049317805.1 Saprospiraceae bacterium | reverse complement strand
GTTACATGCCCGATAACCGCTTTCCACCCGGGGAATTTGGCCCCGAAACCCGCGCTATCCGACTCCAGCGCCGCCGCAGCGCCGAAAACGAACACAGCAGCGCGCTGTTCCTCACCTCCAGCTTCGTGTACAATTCGGCGGAAGAAATGGCCTCGGCGTTTGCCGATGACAGCCTCGACATCAACATCTATTCGCGGTTTTCGAACCCCTCCGTCGACGAATTCATCGATAAAGTGTGCGCCCTCGAAGGCGCGGAAGACGGCATCGCTACCGGCACAGGCATGGCCGCTGTGTTTGCCACGTTCATGACCTTTTTGGGGCAAGGCGACCACATCCTGTCGGCCTCCGCCGTGTTTGGCTCCACGCATACGCTCCTGACCAAATACCTGCCCAAATGGGGCATCGGGCACACGTATTTCGACATGAACCGGCCCGAGACCATCGAGGCCCTCGTGCAGCCCAATACCAAAATGCTGTACGTGGAGTCGCCCTCCAACCCGGGTTTGGACATCATAGACCTCGCTTTTCTCGGCGACTTGTGCCGACGCCACAACATCCTGTACGTGGTAGACAATTGCTTCGCCACGCCTGCCGTGCAACTGCCGATTGAATACGGCGCCGACCTGGTGGTGCACTCTGCCACCAAATTCATGGACGGTCAAGGCCGGGTGCTGGGCGGCGTAGTGGTGGGCAGGGCAGACCTGGTGCGCGAACTCTACCTGATGGTGCGCAACACGGGTCCGGCACTCAGCCCCTTCAACGCCTGGGTGCTCAGCAAAAGCCTCGAAACGCTGTCGCTGCGCATGGACAAACACGCAGAAAACGCCCTCGCCCTCGCCAAAGCCCTGGAACACCACCCGGGCATCAACTGGGTGAAATACCCGTTTTTGGCAAGCCATCCGCAATACGACATCGCAAAGCGGCAAATGCGCAATGGCGGTGGCATCGTCACGTTTGAATTAAAAGGCGGACTGGAGCAGGGGCAACGTTTCCTCAACAGGCTCAAAATGCTGTCCATGACCAACAACCTCGGCGACAGCCGCAGCATCGCCTCTCACCCGGCTTCCACCACCCATGCCAAACTGAGCGATGCGGAACGCGCAGCGGTGGGCATCACGCCGGGGCTGGTGCGCATCTCGGTGGGTTTGGAGACGGTGGAGGATATTGTTCGGGACGTGGTGCAGGGACTGGAGTAGGAGGTTGTTGCCGCCTTCGGCGGGTTTTTTATGCCGCCTTCGGCGGATTTTTTTTAACCACAGAGGAAGGGAGGTTAAGGGAGGTTGTTTTTCCTCCCTTAACCTCCCCTCCTCTGTGGTGATTTTTTTTTCTTCCGAAGGAAGAGCAGTCAAGGACAGACTTAACCCAACAATGCCCGCATTCCGCATTCCACCCCTAATACTCCAAAATAAACTTCGACAAATTTTGCCCCGGCCCCAGCCCCAGTTTTTTACGGAGCCGGTAGCGCGCAATTTCCACACCCCGGTGGGAAATGCTCATGAGGTTGGATATTTCCTTGGTGCTCAAATTCAGCCGCAGCAGGGCACAGAGTTTTTGCTCATTGGGCGTCAGTTCGCTAAAGTGCTCTCGCAAGCGGTTCAGAAAATCGCCGTGGATCTGGTCAAAATGGTGTTCAAACTGCTTCCAGTCTTCCTGAAGCCTCAGCGTGGTGTCTATTTCCCGCACAATTTTCTCCAATGCGTGCTTGGTTTCCATGCTTTTCCCTTTTTGCTTCACCTCTTCCAATTCCTCCTTGATGGTTTCCATGAACTCGTTTTTCACCACCAGGTTCATGGTGGAGGCCGCCAGCAGGCTGTTGAGGTGCCGCAGTTCGCTTTTCATTTTATCCTCTTCAATTTGCCGAACTGCCTGCTCCTTTTGGTGTTCTATTTCCATCAATTCCTGTTGTTTGCCCAACAGTTCTTTATGCTTTTCAGCTTCTACGGCCTGCGCTTTCAGCTTGTAACGGCGTTTTTGCAGCTTGGACACCATCAGCAAGGACAATACGGCGAGCGCCACGTATATCAGCCGCGCCGGCAGGCTCCTGTAAAACGGCGGTTCCACCTTCAAAAAAAGCGGCTGGCTGGTGATGATCTGCCCCAGACCGTTTCTGGTTTGCACGCTAAAGGCATACTCGCCCTCTGTGAGATTGGTGTATTCCTTGGCTGTGGCGTAGGTCCATTCCCCGTAACCCTTGTCAAAACCTTTAAGGCAATAGCGAAACGGCTGGTTGTCCACTTCGTTGAATTGAAACGCCTCCACTTCGAACTGCAACACTTTTGCCCGGTGAGAAACGGTCAAAGGAGGCGGGTTTTCCGACTGAGCGCCAAAAGGCATTCGCCGATACAACACGCTGTGTTCCGCTACATTGACCACTTTGCTCACAATCAGCGGCTTTTCGGCGGCCAAACGGTTTTCCCATTCGGGCCTGTATTGTATAAAGCCTTCGTTGGCATTAAACAATACACCGTCGTCGGTTTGCACCGAAATGTTCAGCAAGTCGTTGTTAAGCGAATAACGCAACTGAAACAGGGAGGACGGCACAAACGTATAGTTGTCAGCGCTGACTTGTTTGAAATAGCCTGCGATGTCTTCTGCGTATACATACACGTTTTTTTGGTTGTCTTGCACCAGCAAATAAACCTGCTGTTCCCCAATCTCTTTAGAAAAGGCATCCGACTTCACCATGCGGTTGTTGGATTGATCAAGCCTGTATATGCCTTTCGGGGTGCCCAGATAGAGTTCGTTGTCAATCCGACTCAAAATAATCTGATCATCCACAGGCAGGCCCTGGTCGACAGTTATCTTGTGGGCTTCTGCTGCCGCCAAATCGGGCGATAGCGACAGTTGGTACAGGCCCTTGTAGAACTGCCCGACCCAAATTTTCCCCTCCCGGTCTTCTTCAAAAAAACGGCTCGACTCTTCAAATCCGCCGATTTTACCGACGCCCTGCAGCTCCAGTTTTTCATTCAACCGGAAAAGAAACAAGCCTGAATAAGTGCCCCCGATGGCAAATTCCGGGTTTGACTGCAACTGTTTCACCTGCCACAATCCATGCGTGTAGGCTATGCGTCGCGCCGTCCCGTTGGTCAGCAGGAAGAGTCCGGTGTGGTGTCCGGCATACAGTTTTCCGGCTATGTTTTGCATGCCGTAGGCGGGGCCTTCTGTTCCAATGAGGAACGTGCTTTGGGCGGCGTTTTTTGCCAAAAAGTAAATGCCGCTTGAGGTCGTGTAGTAAGCGCCTTCATCCATGCTGTAGGCTTGATAACCGCTTCCCTGGATATTTACGTCCTGGTTGATGAAGCGCATGGGGGAGTTGATGTCTATGAGCGCAATCCCGTTTTGCATGCCCACCCACAGGTTCCCGTAATAGTCTTGAAAGGCGCACAGACAAGCATTGGACAACAGGCCCTCTTCGGTCGCAATGTTTTCAATGGATTGTTTTTGAGGGTCATACAGAAACAGGCCAGCCGTTTGGGTAGAGATGGCCAGGCGCCCGTCGGACAGTTGGAGTACATGGTTGACATACTTGCCCTGCAACACCTTGCTCAGCCCCTCGTATTTCCCGGTAACCCCAAATGGCGTGGCCAATTCGATGTTCCCTGAATTGTAAACCAGCAGGTATCCGCCGTGTTGCGAGATGACCCCGGCGACAGTCTCGTTGCTCAAATTGATCAAATAGGGAGGAGAGACAAGCTCCCGGTCTTTGATCTCAAAAAGTTGCCCCTGTCTGCTTTGAACAAATAACTTTCCATTGGTTTTGAAGGTGCGGTTAAATCCGTCCTTGTGCGTCAGCACAGAAATGGACTGACCATCATACACGTAAATGCCTTTAAACGTACAGAAGTAGACCTTTGCGTTGAGCAGGAAAACATCCCACACCTCATCGAAATTGGGGGATGATGGAGGTATTTTATCTGCGAGCGACACCATTTCCCAGTCGCCGTTAAAGTAACCGAATGACCCCTGCGCACCAAAGTACAGGCGGTCGGTTTTGTCATCGAACGCTAAGGAACGCTGCTTTTTACCCGTTTGGAAGGCATGCTTTTCCCACGATTTTCCATTGTAGGAAAGGATTCCGAGGTTATTGGCCACAAAAAGCGTCATATCCCTGTTTTGAGCAAAATCAATATTCTGTATTCCGGCCTTGTAGTCGGAGGGCATAAAATTTTGAACAAGGTATTTCCCCGAAAAAGCAACGCATGGCAGGCCGGGCAGAAATGCCAGCAGCAGACACAAAATGTACTTTGTGTTGGGTGTGCTGCCGCTGTTGTGAAAGTGCTTAAAAATCATAATTTTTTAACAATAAATAAATTAGCGCAACAAAAGTACAATTTTGTAGTAGTCAAAAAATAATTTGATGAAATATTTGATGGGGTCATTTTTTTTTTTCGGTGATTTGAAAACCTACCTTTGTGGTATTGCTCCAAAGTTGAAACCCAAAGTAAAAACGACAGCGGGCGCAGGGCAAGGAAAAAATATTCGCTGAATACAACATTTCACCTCATAATAAATGGTAATGAAAAAAACAGTACAAACGCTGATTTTATCCTTTCTCGCCATTTCGGCCATGGCCCAGGCTGACAGGGTTTCTGTCGCAAACACCCCTGATGGGATGAAATTGGTCGTCAACGGCAACGACTTGTTCGTCAACGGCATGAATTGGGACTACACGCCAATTGGCACCAATTACTCGTACAGCTTGTGGAAACAACCCGACGACATCATCCGGGCCGCCCTCGACGCCGAAATGCCACTGCTCAAAAACATGGGCGTCAACGTCGTACGGCAATATACAGGCGTGCCTGCCCGATGGATTAAGTACATCTACGAAAAATACGGCATTTATACCATGCTTAACCACTCCTTTGGGCGCTATGGCCTGACGTTGGGCGGCGCATGGGTGCCCAACACCGAATATGCCGATGCCCGCACGCGGGATTTGTTGCTGGCGGAGGTGAAAACAATGACCGAGGAGTACAAAAATACCCCGGGCCTGTTGTTGTACCTGCTCGGCAATGAAAACAACTACGGGCTGTTTTGGGAAGGTGCCGAAACGGAGGACATCCCCGTTCAGGACCGCAAATCGACCACGCGGGCAATAGCCATGTACAAACTCTTCAACGAGGCCGTGGTGGCCATGAAAAGCATCGACCAATCGCACCCGGTGGCCATGTGCAACGGCGACCTGCTTTTCCTGGACATCATCGCAAAAGAATGCCCGGCCGTGGACATCCTCGGCACCAACATGTACCGCGGCGTGTCTTTTGGCGATGCATTCCAGCGGGTAAAGGCGGAGTATAAAAAGCCGATCCTGTTCACCGAGTTCGGCGCCGATGCGTTCAACGCCCTGAGCAACGAGGAAGACCAGCAATCACAGGCTTACTACCTCACAGGCAACTGGAAAGAAATCTATCAAAACGCGGCGGGGCTGGGCAAGGCGGGCAATTGCCTCGGCGGTTTCACTTTCCAGTTCAGCGATGGCTGGTGGAAATTTGGACAGACCAGCAACCTTTCCCTGCACGACAACAATGCCTCGTGGAGCAACGGCGGCTACCAGAACGATTACGCAGAGGGCGAAAACAACATGAACGAAGAGTGGTTCGGCATCTGCGCCAAAGGCCCAACCAACGAAAGGGGACTTTACCAGCTGTACCCCCGCGCTGCATACTACGCCCTGAAGGACGTGCACCTGCTGAATCCGTTGGACCAAGGCGTTACCCTCGCTGCTGTGGAAAGCCACTTCTCGAGCATCCAGCCCATGGATGCAGTGATCCAGGCACGGGGCGACAAGGCGGCGCTTGACGTGGAGCAAACTAAAAAAGTACGCCTGAGCGAACTGCGGGCAGACTTCTACACCTTCAGCACCGGCGGCGAAAGCATTACAACGCCCGATAACCCGGTACCCGGCAGAACCACATACCCTGATCAGCTGGGTTTTGACCACATGCAGTCCTTTTTTGTGGGCGTAGAAGCCAAACCCAATGAAAGCTTTAGGGCCAACGTATCCTTCAACATCCTCGGGAACGTAGCCACCAACCCCATCAACGAAATATTTTACGAAAACCGGGGCCGGCCCCAAACCGTGCAATCGGTCAATCCGGCTACCAACCAAATCGAAACCACCACACTGGGCGACATCGAACGCATAAAGGTATATCGGGCAGACGTCAGCTGGAACGCCGAATACTTCGACCTGAAAGCTTTCTACCGCACAGGGCACTACCATTGGGGGTATGAGGGCGATTTCTTTGGCTTTTACCCCGAAGCCAACTACGGCCCCAACATCGACATCTACAACGGCGAAGCACCGTTTGGGGCGGAATTGACGGGCAAAAAGGCGCTCCGGCATTTTAAAGTGGCTTTTGGTCCTCAACTGTGGTGGGGTGCCAACCCGGCTATCCTGCTTAAATACAGCAGGCAAATCGGCAAGTTTGATGTAACGGGCATTTTCCACGAAGACCTGGACGAGCAAGCGCCCGCTGTGAGTTCTTTTGCAGTACCCATTCCACCCACCCGCAGGGCTGCGCTGCACCTGAAAAGGAAAATAGGCAATCTCGGTGTCGAAGTGGGCGGTATCTGGTCCAACTCCAACCGCGTCGGTGAGGTGTTCCAGGTGGCGCGCGAAACATCGGAAGGCGAATACGAAGTCTACCAGGACGAAACCACCATGGACGACACCTGGGGGGGCAAGCTCAAGCTGACTTACGCTTCAGGGCCTTTCCAGTGGTATGCCCAGGGGGCAGCGCAAGGCATACTCGCACAGGGCGGTGCCGATTACACCAAAACCTTCACCGGCTGGCGCCTCAAAGACAGTGGAAGCGGCAACCAATACAACTTCCTCACCGGCTTCACCGTCGGCGTAGGCAACCTCCAGATTGCGCCCAACTTCCTGTGGCAAAGACCCATTGAAGATCCCATGCCCGCCAACGTGCCCGCGCCCGGACGTCCGCGGAACATCCTGGACGACCCCTTTGCCGTGCGGGCCAACCGCGAAACCGTAGCCGGTGAAATCCTGTTCACCTACGACCCTACACCCGGCACCTGGATGTATGAATGGGACAACGACATAGCCGAAGACGCCACCTTAGCCGTCAGCAGCGGCTTTGTGTACCGCCATCTGCCTACCTCTCAGGACGCAGCGATCGGTATATTCGCCGACGGGCGTACCACTTTCGCATTCCCCGGAGCTGCCCCTGCGCAAGACCTCTGGGAGGCTTACGCCCGCATCGTTTCAAAATTAAGTCCCGACTTTGGGCTTATCGCCAACCTATACGGAGGAACGGCCCAGGCCAACGGCAGTGACGAAAGGCTCATCGAACGCTTTGGCGGCGATGTGCGCTTCATTTACAAAAAATCAAAACTCATCACTTCTGTCAAGGTAGACGATTGGGGGCCTTATGACTACCACCGCGACTTCAACCTGACCTTCCCGTTGCAGCTCATGGTCGATATTTCCACGAGCCTCGCCAAACCATCTTGGTTTGAACTGCCCAACTCCCGACTGGGACTCCGCTACACCTGGCGATCCCTCGACCAGTACTCGCCCCGATACAGCCCTACGACCACAATCGATCCAAGCGGACAGGTTGTTCCTGACCCCACCGCCATCGGTTTCGACAATGGACAGGAATGGGAAATTCAAACCTATTTGCAAATCAGCATTGGCAATTAATTAGCAAACGTTTACTAAACTTTTGATGTTTAGTAAATACAGGCAATCAAACATCAAAAAAAAGTTTGTTATGAAACATACAAAAAAATCATTTTCAGCACTCGCCCTGCTGTCTGCAATCACCTTCCTAACAGTGGTCGGTTGCAAAAGAGAACTGGAGGACCTCGAACCGGCCTCCTTCCCCACCGACCCTCTAGTGTTCATCGACGGGTTCAGCCAGGGGCTAAACTACGGCGCTTTCGGCGGCTCCAAGGTGACGGCCTTCGACACAGACACCGAAGTGAAATACAGAGGCACCACCTCCATGAAGTTCTCTGTGCCCGACGCCGGCGATCCCAAGGGCGCGTATGCGGGCGGCGCTTATTTTACTTCTGTGGGACGCGACTTGTCGGGCTACGATGCACTCACTTTCTGGGCCAAGGGATCCAAAGCGGGTACCATCGACGTGATCGGTTTGGGAAACGACTTTGGCGAGTCCAAGTTTCAGACCATACTGAGGGGCGTAGCGGTCAATACCAATTGGCAAAAATACATCATTCCCATCCCCGAACCTTCAAAACTGACCCAGGAAAGGGGCATGTTCTTCTACTCTGAAGGCCCGGAAAATGGCCTTGGTTACACCTTCTGGATTGACGAGCTGCAATTTGAAAAATTAGGCACCATTGCACACCCAAGAGCCGCTATTTTAGACGGGCAAGACCAGGCGTTTACGGTGGTTACGGGGCAGACGCTCAACATCGGCGGATTGAAGGCTACCTTTAACATGCCGACTGGTATTGATCAAAGTGTAGATGCAGCACCGGCGTATTTCACTTTTGTATCCTCCAACCCCTCGGTGGCTACTGTGAGCAGCACGGGCGTAGTGACGGTACTGGACGCCGGAGATGCCGTCATCACCGCTAAATTGGGCGATGTGGTTGCCGATGGCTCCATGACCCTTAGTGGGGTCGGACAAGCCGTTGGGCCCACCACCCCGGCACCCACGCCAACTGTCGATGCAGACAGCGTGATTTCCCTTTTCAGCAATGCCTACACCAATGTGAACGTAGGTACCTGGAACACCCGCTGGCAGTTTTCCACCGCAGAGGATTTTGACCTGCAAATAGCAGGAAATGATGTGAAGCGGTACAGCATGCTCAATTTCGTGGGCATTGAGTTCACGTCGCCGACCATCAACGCGACGGCCATGACGCATTTCCACATCGACATCTGGACGCCCGACCCCACCGAACTGCCCGCAGCCTTCAAGGTGCTGCTTGTTGACTTTGGTGCCAACGGCACGTTTGACGGAGGCGACGACTCGTCGCACGAACTTGCCTTCACCCGCCCAAAACTGGTTTCGGAGCAGTGGGTGAGCCTGGATATTCCGCTGTCCAATTTCACGGGGTTGGTCAACAGGGCACACCTCGCCCAGTTGGTGCTCTCCGGCGATTTGCCCAACGTTTACATTGACAATGTGTATTTCTACAACGCTGGCAGCGGCGGCGGCGGCGGCGGCACTACACCTGCCACTGCGGCACCCACGCCTGCTTACAATCCCGCCAACGTCATTTCTGTCTTCAGCGACGCCTACACCAACATTGCCGGTACAGACCTCAACCCCAACTGGGGACAAGCGACCAAGGTTACCCAGGTACCCATTGCAGGTAACAATACGCTGTTGCAAACCGGACTGAACTACCAGGGTATCCAACTGGGCAGCAACCAGAATGTGAGCAACATGGCCTTTCTGCACCTCGATTTCTGGACCGCCAATTCCACGATTTTAAACGTATTCCTCATCAGCCCGGGGCCGGCAGAAAAGCCTTATGCATTGACCGTACCCACTTCCGGCTGGACGAGCATCGACATTCCGCTGACGGCGTTTGCGCCAACGGTTGACCTGAACAACGTTTTCCAGTTCAAATTCGAAGGCAACGGAGACATCTACTTCGATAATATTTTATTTCATAAATGATCGATTCACGGAGGGCAACTCCAGGTCGCCCTCCGTGAATACCCACAAAAAAAACAACCTGCACAACAACATTTGCTATGAAATCATATCGCTCAGTGCTCCTAAACAGCGTCCTGCTCATCGGCCTTTCCTGCACGCTCTGGAGCTGCCAGGATGAGGACAATGACATCGCAAACCGCAACTACCAATTGGTTTGGGAAGACAATTTCACCGGCGCTGCCGGCCAGTTGCCCGATGCTTCAAAGTGGACGTACGACATCGGCATCGGCCCTGGAAACGATGGATGGGGCAACAATGAACTGCAATACTACACCGACCGCCCCGAAAACACCTCCCTTGATGGCGCAGGCAACCTGGCGATTACGGCCCGAAGCGAAAATTTCGGAGGCCGCGCTTTCACTTCTGCCAGATTGAAAACCAAAGGCATATTTGACCAGGCATACGGCCGCTTTGAAGCCCGCATCAAGTTGCCCTGGGGACCTGGCATTTGGCCTGCATTCTGGATGCTCGGTGCCAACATTGACGAAGTGACCTGGCCCCAGTGTGGCGAAATTGACATCATGGAATACCGGGGGCAGGAACCCAACCTGATATATGGCTCCTTGCACGGCCCGGGTTATTCGGGAGGCGCTGCCATTACAAAAAGTTATGGGTACACCAACAACCGTTTCGATGTGGACTTTCACATTTTTGCGGTAGAATGGGGCGAAAATTACATCGATTATTACGTAGACGACGCCCTCTATCTGCGGATTAAACCGGAGGATGCCCCTGGCGAATGGGTATACAACCAGCCCTTTTTCATGATCCTGAATATAGCTGTAGGCGGCAATTTTGTGGGGTTCCCTACCCCCCAGACCCCTTTCCCACAGACCATGCTGGTGGATTACGTGAAAGTGTACAAAGAGGCTAACTGATCCAACAATGGAATTGGAATACATTCAAATAGGCACCGACGGCTATTTTAAAATAGCAGACAGCGACGCCCTTCGCCCGTTTTTTATGAGCATTGTCAGCGACTCCGACCACTGGATGTTTATGTCCAGCAACGGTGGCCTGAGCGCAGGACGAAAAAATGCCGACTATGCCCTGTTTCCGTATTACACCGACGACAAAATCACCGAATCTGCCGAAATAACCGGCAGCAAGTCCATTTTCCTGGTTCACCACAATGGCGTCCGGCACATCTGGGAGCCTTTTTCCAACCGGTATGAAGGGGTACACCGCACAAGCAGAAATCTGTACAAGCACATTTTCGGCAATAAAATCATTTTTGAAGAGCTGAACCACGACCTGCAACTGACTTTTCAGGTGGAGTGGAACATGAGCGATGCCTTTGGTTTCGTCCGAAAATCAAGATTGATCAACCAGGCACCGACATCAGTCGATCTGGCGCTGTTAGACGGCATTCAAAACATCCTGCCTTACGGCGTGCCCAGCAGCTTGCAAAACAGCGCCAGCAACCTCGTAGACGCCTATAAAAGGAGCGAATTAGACAAGGCGACGGGCCTGGGCATCTACGCCTTGAGCGCCATTATTGTCGACAAAGCCGAGCCCAGCGAGGCCCTGAAAGCCAATGTGGTCTGGTCTCTTGGCCTCGACAATCCAGGCTATTTGTTGTCTTCCCTGCAACTCGATGCGTTCCGGAAAGGCATCCCGCTCCGCCAGGAAGCAGACGTAAAGGCCGAAAAAGGGGCCTATTTTCTCCACAAGGAAATAGCCATGCCCCCCCACGCGGAAACCGCATGGATGATTGTGGCCAACGTAAACCAAAGCCATTCGGCGGTAGCGCAACTGTTGGCGTCCATCAAACAGGATAAAGGACTGCACCAACGCGTGGAGGATGACATAGCCGCAGGTGCCAAACGCTTGCTTGCCCTCGACGCCGCTGCCGACGGGCTGCAACAGAGCGCGGACCACCGCCGGGATACCCGCCACTATGCCAATGTGCTGTTCAACATCATGCGGGGCGGCATCTTTGACCACAACTATCAGATCGAAAAATGGGATTTTACCCATTATTTGTCCAAGGCCAACAAAATTGTTTTTGAACAGGCCAAACCCGTGACCGATAATTTACCCCCTGTTTTTTCCTTTTTTGAACTCAAAAAAATAGCGCTACAAAGCGATGATCCGCATTTCACGCGGTTGTGCATCGAATATATGCCGCTCAAATTCAGCCGTCGGCACGGGGACCCCAGCCGCCCCTGGAACTGGTTTTCCATCAATACCCGCAGCGAAAAGGATGGCTCCAAAATCCTCGATTACCAGGGCAACTGGCGCGACATATTCCAAAACTGGGAAGCCTTGGCCTTGGCCTACCCCGCTTTTGTGGAAAGCATGGTGTTCAAATTTTTGAATGCCACCACTTTCGACGGCTACAATCCATACCGCGTAACCAAAGACGGTTTTGACTGGGAAACCATCGAGCCCGACAACCCCTGGTCGTACATTGGTTATTGGGGCGACCACCAGATCATCTACCTGCTCAAGTTTCTGGAGTTTATGGAAAACTACGCTCCAGGCCAGATGGAAAGCCTTTTCAACAAGGAATGCTTCGTGTATGCCCATGTGCCTTACCGCATCAAAAGCTACGAAGATACCCTCCAAAACCCGAAAGATACCATTGAGTTTGACCACGCAGGCGATAAGGAAATCCATGTGCAAAAAGAAAGGTTGGGCGCAGACGGAGCCTTGTTGACGGATAAAAACGGCAGCATTTACACAGTGACGTTTGTGGAAAAAATATTGGCCACGGTATTGGCCAAATTATCCAATTTTATTCCCGAAGGCGGCATTTGGATGAACACCCAGCGGCCGGAATGGAACGACGCCAACAACGCTTTGGTGGGCAACGGCGTCTCGGTGGTAACACTGTGCTATTTGCGGCGCTTTTTGCATTTTTTCAAACAGGTATTCGCTGCTTCGGCGGTAAAACATGCCCATGTTTCGGATGAGTTGATCCATTTTTTCAATACCGTTTCGCAGACATTCAGTCAGCACGCGTATTTGCTTTCCGGTACAATAAACGACACCGACCGCAAAGCCATATTGGATCGTTTGGGGAAAGCCGGCAGCGCATACCGCACCCAATTGTACAACCAGCCCTTTTCAGGATCAAAGCAGGCCATTGCTTTGACCGAAATAGAGCAGTTCTTTGACCTGAGCCTGCGCTTTCTGGAACATACGATAGACGCCAACAAAAGGCCGGATCATTTGTACCATGCCTATAATTTGATGACCGTCAACGGCGATCATGCCATTTCCATCGCCCATTTGAGTGAAAT
Source organism: Saprospiraceae bacterium (assembly GCA_049317805.1). Lineage (GTDB taxonomy): Bacteria > Bacteroidota > Bacteroidia > Chitinophagales > Saprospiraceae > M3007. Next base: position 1,407 of record JBMOHO010000056.1, on the reverse strand, counting down.
GCTGGAGGGACAGGTGGCCGCGCTGAGCTCCGGGTATTTGTCCGCTCAAGAGGCCTTGATGCTGTTGGACGGTTTGAGGCAAAGTAAATTGTTTCGGCCCGATCAGTACAGTTATTTGCTCTATCCAAACAAGAATTTGCCGGGCTTTTTGGAAAAAAACAATATACCCGTGCAGGCCGTCGGTCAGTCTGCACTGCTTACCCAATTGGTATCCGACGGCCATGTGGAGATCATCGAAAAAGACGTCGACGGGGTGCACCATTTCAACAGCAATTTCAAAAATGCCAACGACCTGAGTGCAGCACTGAACGAATTGTCGAAAACAGCATACGCACCGTTGGTTGAAAAAGACCAAAAACAGGTGCTGCAAATGTTTGAAGACCTGTTCAACCACAAAGCATTCACCGGCCGCTCGGGTACATTTTTCGGCTATGAAGGCCTCGGTTCCATTTATTGGCACATGGTGTCCAAACTCCTGTTGGCCGCGCAGGAATGCTGTCTGAAAGCCGCAGCAGAAGGCGAAAGCCCTGAGCTCATGGGCAAATTGTTGGAGCATTATTACGAAATAAATGAAGGCATTGGCGTGCACAAATCACCCTCGTTGTATGGTGCCTTCCCCACCGACCCGTATTCCCATACGCCTGCCGGAAAAGGCGCACAGCAGCCCGGTATGACCGGACAGGTAAAGGAAGACATCCTGAGCAGGTTCGGCGAGTTGGGCGTTTTTGTGAAAAATGGTCAACTGTATTTTAATCCGTGCCTGCTGCGGAAAAGCGACTTTCTCGAAGGGCCCGGAACGTTTGAATACGTGGATGTCCACCAGGAACACCGGCAAATACCGCTCGAAAAAGGGTCGCTTTCTTTCACCTATTGCCAGGTGCCGATTGTGTACACGATGGCAAGCGAAAACAAATTGACCATTGTACATCAAGACAATACAACCAGCATATTGAATGACTTGATTGTAGACAAAATCAACAGTCAGAAAGTTTTTGAACGGACAGGCGAGATCATCCGGCTCCATGTGCACATCAACAGCGCCACATTGAAATAACATGAAAAAACGATGGCAAACAGCGGGTATCCTGTTGGCTTTAGCCTTCAGTTTTTCAAGCCACACTAAGCAGCTTACCACCACATACCAACAGGCAAAAAAAGGCGTGACAGCAAAAGACATCCTGGGAAATCCCCAATATTTGGCCATTTCTTACGGTGGTTACCGACTACACAGCCGTGAATTGCAGCCGACCGTGGCGCAACTGAAAGCGGATATGAAAATCCTGGCAGCCATGCAAGTGCGGGTGCTGCGTACCTACAATACCCGATACGCAGAAGCCGCCAACTTGTTAACAGCCATTCGCGCCTTAAAACAGGAAGACCCCGACTTTGAGATGTACGCCATGCTCG
>JBMOHO010000055.1:0-14369 GCA_049317805.1 Saprospiraceae bacterium | reverse complement strand
TTTGGTTTGTACGTTTTTGCCCATACGCAGGTGATTTTAGAACGGAATTTCCGCCCGTGTTTAAAATCCAGAATTAGTCGCTGTGCTTATCCTGCAAAGATGGGAATAATTGGGGGTTAATGCAGATTGACGTAAAAAAAATTATTAAAATTCTACATGTGCCGTATTTGCATACGCCAAAAGGGGGTTGGTGCCAGGAAGGCTGCTCTCCCAAGGCCAGGGCTGTCTGACAACATGCCTCTATATCCGAGGCCAGCGCATGCTGCCGTGGGTACGGCAGATAAACCCGTGCCAGGTTGGCACAGTGGATAGAATGTTCGGGCCTTTGAATAAGTAAAAGCTAGAGCTTACTCTGCCGTTTTTTTGGTTTTGGAGGCTTTTCGTGGTGTTGAACTGCCGTTATCAGACAATTTGGGTACGACCCCTTGTGCTGCACCTTTGACGTAGGTTCCCCACGTGAGGTTGTCGGCACCGTCTTTGTGGTTTTGCGCCCGTTCAATGGCGACGAGGGCAGTGTGTTCTACCACCCACTCGAAGTTTTCTTCACCCACGCTGCGCAAGTCGGCATCGGGTGCGGGGTTGCAGAAGTCTATGGCGTACGGCACACCGTCTCGAATGGCAAACTCCACCGTGTTGAAATCGTATCCAAGGGCATGGTTGAGGCGCAGCACGTAATCGTGCATCTCTGCGCGCAAGTCGGCAGACACCTTATGGTCGGCTACATAGCGCAGGTGTGGCGCATTGCGCGGCTCATAGTCCATGATGTGCACGTGTTTGCCGCCGATGCAGTAGCAGCGAAAATACGAGTCGAACTCAATGGCTTCCTGGAGCAACATCACGAGGTTGCCTGTTTCGTTGTACGCCTGGAAGAACTCATCAAAGTTGTGCAGTTTATACACGTTTTTCCAGCCGCCGCCGGAGTGGGGTTTCATGAAGAGGGGAAATCCGCCGAGGTACTCAATCATCCGATCCCAATCGAGCGGGTATTTCATGTTGCGGAAACTTTGCGCGCTGGTGTCGGGCGGCATCTCTTTGGAGGGAAGCAGCACGGTGCGGGGCACAGGCACGCCCACTTTGGTGGCTAAGCAGTTGTTGAAAAATTTCTCGTCGGCACTCCACCAGAAGGGGTTGTTCAGCACCGCGGTACCGTTGAGTGCGGCATTTTTCAAATAGGCCCGGTAGAAGGGTACGTCGTGGCTGATGCGGTCAAACAACACTGCATAGTGCGTGGGTTCACCCTGCATCACTTCTTCCACCAACGCGCGTTCGGCCAGGATGCCCTTGACCTTTTTGGCATTGATGCGTTCAACGAAGGCGTCGGGAAAGGTGCCTTCCATTCCATGTAGAATACCGATTTTTTTCATAAAAGAGTGAAAATGGGTTAATAATCAATGATGGGTTTTTTGCTTTTCTTGTCCACCGGCAGCTCACTTTTGTCAATGGGCTGCCCCACACCATGCCGGATGACCTGCAAGACGGCTTCCTCACCTTCAAAACGGGCATACAGGGTCACGGTGTAATCGCCTGCTTTGCGGTAAGTATGGCGCACCGCACCCAGGCCATCAAATGGTTTGCGGCCGCTGCCGTCGCCGGGATCCAGTTCGTACACTGCGCCTTGAGCGTGGTTGGTCATGTGGAAAACGTAGGGTTTGCCCACCTCCGAATCATCGTTGATGTGCAGCAAGTTGCCGGGTATGGTTTGCACGCTGCGCTGGTTCGCCACGGGGGTTTCGGCGGCGTTGTTGGCGCTGCGCAGGAGCGACTTTTGGTCGTTGCGGTTTTCGGGCCGGTTGCGCGACGTTTGGAGCACCACCAGTCCCGCCACCCCAATGAGTGCTACCGCTGCCAACAGTATGGTTTCGCGCTTTAAGCCCTGTGATTTGGTCGGCGTAGTTGGTTCAGACATCCTGGGTTGTTTTTCCTAAGGCCGAAAGTAAAAAAAATACGTACATGCAACGCCATAGCCGATTATAAATCGTTTTTTTGCAAAAAATACGCCCGGTTTATGGCTTTTTATTGGCGAGACAGCCTTAGTTTACTCCGTTGCGTTACCCCGCGGCGTGTCTGGAATCTGCAAAAGGTTTTGGCATCATACTACTACACGCGGTGGCGTCGGCAACCGGTGCAATGGGGCCTTCCGGTCACCATCAGCGTGGAACCCACCACTGCCTGCAACCTGCGTTGTCCGGAGTGCCCCTCCGGGCTTCGGGCGTTTACACGCGACACGGGCAACCTGAAAACCGATTTTTTCCGGCAAACCATTGATGCGCTGCACCGCGACCTGCTTTTTCTCATTTTCTACTTTCAGGGCGAGCCGTACATCAATCCCAAGTTTCTTGACATGGTGGCCTACGCCCGCCAAAAAGGCCTGTACACCATCACCAGCACCAACGGGCATTTTCTCGACGACGACAACGCGCGCCGCACCGTGGAGTCGGGCCTGAACCGGCTCATCATTTCCGTAGATGGTACCACGCAAGACACCTACGAGCAGTACCGCATCGGCGGCCAATTGGAAGAGGTGCTGGCAGGTGCCCGGCGCGTGGTGGCCTGGAAACGGCAGTTGAAAAGCAGCACGCCCCACATCATTTTTCAGTTTTTGGTGGTGCGTCCCAACGAACACCAGATACCTGACATCTATCGGCTGGCCCGGGAAATTGGCGTAGACGAGGTGAAGCTCAAAAGCGCGCAGGTGTACGATTACGCACAGGGCAACCCGCTGATACCCACCCAGGACCGGTACGCCCGCTATCGGCAGCGGCCCGACGGTACCTGGCAGGTCAAACACGCCCTCGCCAACCACTGCTGGAAACTCTGGCACGCTTGTGTGATCACCTGGGATGGCCTGGTGGTACCCTGCTGTTTCGATAAGGATGCAAAGCACCGATTAGGAGACCTGCGGCAGCAGACTTTCCGCGCACTGTGGCAGGGCGAGGCGTACCAAACCTTTAGAAGCGCGCTGCTGGGCGGGCGGGATCAGATAGACATTTGTACGAATTGTACGGAGGGGTGCAAGGTGTTTTCTTAAAAGGTGTTTTCTTTTGCCATATAAAGGCAAAAATACACCAATAAGAAATTTTTTTTTGCTTAAAAGTTGTTATTCGGTCAAATAAGAAAAATACCCGGTTTTTTTTTGCTTATTTTTTTAGCGCAGTACGTGGAAGGCTGGTGCAAAGGTCAGGGGAGGCGTGATCGTTTCATTGTACAAATGCGAAATGTGATAAGTCGTCCGATAAAAATTTTTGCTGCTACTTCTCCAGAATGGGAAACTCGTCCTAAGGGTATCATGATTGGACTAGTAATTTTATATTTTTTATGTAATTTCGGAATTCAATTCCGAAATTACATAATTTTGCAAAAAAGAAACAGACATGATTCCCCGACAACTATACGCGAAAGCGACGGAATTGCTTGAAAAGTACCCCATTGTAGCACTTACCGGGCCCAGGCAGTCTGGAAAAACAACATTTTCCAGGCAGCTTCGTCCGGCATATGCGTACGTCAACCTTGAATTGGATGAAAATAAAGAATTTGCACTGAATGACCCCAATCGGTTTTTGCAAAAATACCAGGGCGGCGTAATTTTGGATGAGGTACAGAACGTGCCATCCCTGTTTCCGTATTTGAAACATTACACGGATGAGCGCGGATTGAGCGGCGAATACGTGCTCACAGGTTCTCAACAATTTTTGTTGCTTGAAAAAATCACGCAGTCGCTGGCCGGAAGAGTAGGGCTGTTGCAGTTGTTGCCCTTGTCTTTAAGTGAGTTGAAATCGGTTGATTTGTCACCTCCATCGCCCGAAAATGCCATCATCATGGGTGGATATCCCCGAATTTTCGATAAAAAGATTGAACCTTCGGATTTTTACCCGGCATACATCCGTTCATACGTGGAGCGCGACGTACGGCAAATTACGGCCATCAAAGATTTGCGCTTGTTCCGTCAATTTCTAAGCGCTTGTGCAGGGCGCATCGGGCAGCTGGTCAATTTCAGCGATTTAAGCAATGTATTGGGCATCGATTCAAAAACCGTAAAATCATGGATAGGCATATTGGAAGCGAGTTATGTGGTGTATATTTTACCGGCGTACCATAGAAATTTTGACAAAAGAATCGTCAAATCCCCTAAATTGTACTTTTATGACACGGGTTTAGCTTGCACGTTGCTCAACATCCGATCGGAAGACCAATTGGATGCTCATTTTGCTAAGGGTGCCCTGTTTGAAAATATGGTCATCGCCGAATTGCTGAAACAAACCTTGCACTCAGGACAAACGCCTGCTTTTTTCTTCCACCAAGACAGCAATGCCCGGGAAATTGACTTGCTCATCGAAGATGGTGCTCGCATAAAAGCGATAGAAATAAAGGCCGGAAAAACGTTCAATAGTGCGTTTGTAAAAAACCTTAGGGCATTTGCAGCAGTTGCCGGCATAGCACAGACTGACTTGTTTTTGGTGTACGGAGGTGCCGAATCCCAAAACAGAACCGATTTTCGACTGGTTCCCTGGGACGAAACAGCTGAGGTGCTGTTGTAGCAACGCATGCTGCATAAGCGCTCACCTCCTACCCAAAGCCCGTTTCAACGCCTCCACCTTCACCAGGCACTCCTCGTACTCCTCTTCCGGCCTGGAATCGTACACAATGGCACCGCCCACGGAGGCAGACACATACTTGTTGACGGAATGGTACAAAATGGAGCGGATCACCACGTTGAAATCAAAGTGTCCTTCCGGCGTGATGTACCCGATGGCACCGGAATACAGGCCCCGGCGGCTGCGTTCGTACCGTTCGATGAGTTGCATGGCCATCACCTTGGGTGCGCCGGTCATGCTGCCCATCGGAAAAGCGTTGCGCAGGGCCTCCAGCGGGTGTACTTCAGGCCGCAGCCTGCCGCGCACCGTAGAAATCATCTGGTGAACGGTGGGGAAAGTGTATATGCCGAACAGCTCGTCGACCACCACAGAACCCGGCACACAACTTCGGGCCAGATCGTTGCGCACCAGGTCAACAATCATGACGTTTTCAGCACGGTCTTTCTCGCTGTTCAACAGCGCTTCGCGGATGTCTGCATCTTCCGCTTCCGTGCCGCCGCGCCGGCGAGTGCCTTTGATGGGCTGGGAATACAATACGCCGTTATCGTGTTTCAGGAAACGTTCCGGACTCGCGCAAAGAGCATACCGGTCTTCCACGCGCAGCCAGGCCGAAAACGGCGCCCGGCTCAGCGCCATTAAGCGTTCGAATACCACAACCGGGTTGATGTCGGCATGTTCGGCAAAAAACTCCTGGCAATAATTCAGTTCGTACACATCGCCGTCTATAATGTGCTGCCGAATGGCGTCAACAGCGCGCAGGTAGTCCTCTTTGGATACGCGCGGCTGAAGCGCTATGGGCGGATGGATAGATGGCGAAGTGGCCGGACGGATGGCTTGTATGGTAGACAACACGCTGCGGGGATCTTGGCGCAGGCAGTGTATTTCCAGTTGGCCGCGCCGGATGCCGATCACGGTTTCCGGCACCCAGAAAACGAGGTCGGGAAAACCAATGCCGTCGGGATGCTCAGAGCGCAGGGCTTCGGTTTCGGTTTTCAAATCGTAACTGAAACAGCCAAACAGCCAGTCCGCATGTTTTGCCTGAAACGCCATCAGGTTGTCAAACGCTGAACCTGCCGTGCACTCGAGCAGGTGCGCCGCGCCTACGCCAGCCAGCACATCCCATTCCGGGGGCACAGGACCTGGTGGCGCGGCGTGGCCGTACAACACCGCGCTGTGCGGGTTGGCGGCAGCCCAGTGCAGCATTTGGAGGTGGAGCAGGGCTTCGTCGATAACTGGCAAGGAAACAGAGTGACGCATGTAAGTTTAGGCAAATATGGCATCGCCGGGTTTAAGGGAAAGTCCGGAGGGCCAGCCCAAACCAAGGGCTTCGTCGGCACTCACTTTCCAAAGGGCCGCTTTGAATTTGAGCAGGGTAGTTGTCGCTTCGTTGCGCCGGATGCCAATGAGCATCCGGCCGCCCTCGTCGGCAAAATCCTGGGCGTAGATGGAGCATTCCATTTTTTTCAGGGCGTTCATGACATCGGGCATGAGGGCGTAATCGAAATCGATCCAAAACGTATCCTGAATGACTTTTTCCACCACAGTTGCCGCGCGCAGGGCTTCGTTGGCTGCCTCCCGATACGCATGAATGAGGCCTGAAGCCCCCAACAAAACGCCGCCAAAGTAGCGCACCACCACCACCACCACGTCGGTTAGCCCGAGCGTGTCTATTTGCCCAAGGATGGGTCGACCGGCAGTGCCAGAGGGTTCGCCGTCGTCGTTGGCGCGGAAGCGGTTGCCGTCTACGCCCATGCGCCAGGCAAAACAATGATGCCGGGCCTTGAAGTGTTCCTTGCGCAGGACTTCCAGATGCGCCAGGGCCTCGTCTTCGTTGCGCACCGGATAAGCATATCCGATGAAGCGGCTGCCCCGGTCTTTGAACTCGCCTTCGGCCGGGGCGTCAATGGTATGGAATGCGTCGGGCAAAACGGACATGCGGCAAAGGTACGGCATTGGTACAGGCAAATGCATGGGCGTTCAAGCTACGGCTAAAGGCGGCTCATTTCAAAAATAATGAGCACAAATAATTGATTAATAATATTTTAAAACACTTGATGTTGCAATAAATGTATTGCATCGGCTTGACGCAAACCAAACGGGCGGCATATCTTGTACCGCTTATCATGGCATTGTTCATCAAAACAGCTTCAACCATGCGCGAAGATTTTCTGCATTTTGTGTGGCGCACCCGCCGATTTGACGCTACAGCGTTATCCACCACCCAGGGCGATCCGCTCGCCATCCTCCATCCCGGGGAGTGGAACAGCCACGCTGGCCCCGATTTTTTCAACGCCCGCGTCCGCATCGGCGACACCCTGTGGGCGGGCAATGTGGAACTGCACGTGCGGGCTTCCGACTGGCTGGCCCACCGCCACAGCAACGATGCGGCCTACCGCAATGTGGTGCTGCACGTGGTGCTTGACGAAGACACGACCATCCTTACGCCTGAGGGCAAACGCCTGCCTTGCCTGGCGCTCCGCTCCCGCATACCCGCACGCCTGCTGGAAACCTGGTTCCGCCTGGCCCACGAACAGCGCTGGATTCCCTGTGCGGCCGATTGGCCCGACGTGCCGCCCTTGCTGCGCCACAACTGGCTCGACCGGCTGCTGGTGGAACGCCTGGAATCCAAAACTGAAGGGGTGGCCAAAGTGCTGACCGACGTGGGCAACCACTGGGAAGAAGCTTTTTACCGCTTGCTGGCCCGGCATTTCGGCTTGTCGGTCAACGTAGAACCGTTTGAATGGTTGGCCGCCGGAACACCCTTGTCGCTGTTGTCGCGGCACCGACAGCAGTTGTTTCAGGTGGAAGCCCTGTTGTTTGGTCAGGCGGGGTTGCTGGAAGAACCTTTTGCCGATGAATACCCCCTCAGCCTGGCGAAGGAGTACCGGTTTTTGAAGCACAAATACCAGTTGCAGCCCATGGAGCGGTCGGTTTGGAAGTTCTTCCGTTTGCGGCCCGCCAGTTTTCCAACCGTGCGCGTGGCGCAGTTGGCTGCGCTGATGCACCGGGAGGTCAACCTGTTCAGTGCGGTGCTGGAAGCGCAGAGCGTGGCTGAATTGGAGCAGTTGTTTGACGCAGCGCCCTCCGCATACTGGCTTACGCATTATCGGTTCGACCGGCCTTCTGTGCCCTTGGACAAACGCCCGGGCAGCGCGTTCATCCACCGATTGCTGATCAACACAGCGGTGCCGGCGATGTACCACTACGGCAGGCGCAACGGTCAGAGCGACGTGTGCGACGCCGCCCTGGCCATGCTGGAAACCTTGCCTCCGGAAGACAACAAGGTGCTGGAGGGATGGAGGGCCCTGGGCGAACGGGCGACGCAAGCCGCCCAGGCCCAGGCGCTGCTGCACTTGAAAAAACACTATTGTGATGCGCGGCGCTGCCTGGAGTGTCCCATTGGCACGTCGCTGATCCGGTAGCCGTTTTTTACGCGTTGATGGTGCCAAAAGTTACGGTCACTTCAGGCAAAAGCTGCACTTTGACGTTTACGACCAGCGGATCGAGCAGCGGATGTTCCATGAAATCATACAAGTAATAAGCAGATTGCATGGCACCGAATACAGACAGCACAACCGGATTTTGTTTGTTTTCGGCCAGAATGGCTTTGATGGAATCTTTGGAAAATGCCGTGTGTTCGCCCGTAAACTCAGCGGAAAGGCAAGGGTTGATGCCCATGTTGATCTGATAGCCGGTCATGGTTAATCCCAGGGTTTCTAATTTGGGAAACGCTTTGGCCCAGTCTTCCATGATTTGCATGGTTTTGTCCCTTACGCTGTCGGCCACAGCATTCGCTTTGTCCATCACCACAGACGTGGTGTCCTGAACGGCTTTTTTGAGCTTGTCTATCATGGGTATTTCGTTTGGGGCAAAAGTAAAAAAGATATACCATTCTTAGTTTTGCCTCAACGGTAATGTCACCATAAACGTACTGCCTTTGCCCGGTTCGCTTTTCAAATCAATGAGGCCTTTGTGCGCGGTGACAATGGCCTTGACGTAGCTTAGCCCCAGACCAAAACCCTTGACGTCGTGTATGTTGCCGGTGTGTACGCGGAAAAATTTGTCAAAAATGTACTTGCGGGCTTCCTTGCCGATGCCGATGCCGTTGTCTTGAATGCTAAACTCTACACCCATGGGCACATTGCGGGTGCGGATGGTGATGTCGGGTTTATCCGGACTGTATTTATTGGCATTGTCCAGCAGGTTGTGGATGATGCCTGTGAGGTGTGTTGGATCGGTTTCAATGACGGGGTGTTCAGCGAGCAATTCCGTGCGGAGTGCGCCATCGCGTTTTTCGATCTGGAGGCTGAAGTTGTCCACGGCTTGCCGAATGATGTCGTGAAGGTTGACTTCTGAAATGTGCAGATCGAAATCGCGCCGGTCGAGTTGGGCCATTTGCAACACCCGTTCGACTTGGCTGTTCATGCGGCGGTTTTCCTGTCGGATGATGTCGGTGAATCGCTTGATCTTGTCGGGATTGGTCAATACTTGAGGGCTGCCGATGCTGTCGGCGGCCAGCGAAATGGTGGCGATGGGGGTCTTGAACTCGTGGGTCATGTTGTTGATGAAGTCATTTTTCATCTCCGACAGTTTTTTCTGTTCAAAAATGACCTTTACGGTATACCAAAAACAAAACAGGATGATGCCGGTAAACACGATGGACAGCACGAGGGTTTGCCACACCGAACCCAGTACAAGGCTTGTGCGGTTGGGGAAATAGAGGGCTAAGTAGCCGGGCGACTCCACGTCTTGCTGAAACAGCGCTACCCGGTAAGGCGAATTGTAGAGGTTGACGGCGCCGCCGTACGTGACCTGGGGGCTGTTGTCGATCACCACGTAATAATCGTTCACAATGACAAACGAGCTGCGGGCCTTGGCATAAATACCATATTGATATGGACTGGAAATGCCCCGGCTTTGCAGTTCTTCGCGGAGGGTGTGGCCCAGCCAGTCAAGCGGAATGCGTTCGGCTAAGGGCTTGGCGTCTACCAATTGACGCACTTTAAGGTACTCCCAAATGGTGACCTCGTCTTCAAAAGAGCTGTTGTTCAGGCTGTCGCTGCGGTGCGAAAAGCCGTTTTCTGCCATGCGGGCAGCACGGCGTACCTGGCCGCTTTTGTTATTGGATAGCGAGTATACCTCGTATTGCGCTAATTTGACTTCCACCCGTTTAAGGGCATCAAAAACCGTTTTGTTGAACTGTTCTTCGTTCAGGCGGATGCTCCAACTGATCCAATAGTATTGAAGTCCGATGAGGCCAATGAGGGCGGCCGCCATGAGGCCGATGATCCAGCGGATGCGTTGTGCGTTCATGATGAGGCGTAAACGCCAAAGGTATGATTCCTTTCGCCTGTTTAACGCAAGATTAACGGGTTTTTAACGCGACCACAGATTCTGTATAAATGTGCCGATGATCCTGAGGGTTATTGATAATTTTGCGGGGCATGACCTGGACTGACGCCGTCGACCAATTTCAATCCTACCTGCTCCTCGAACGGTCGCTGAGCAAACATACCCTTGAGGCGTACTTGCGCGACGTGCAAAAGCTGGTGCAATACCTCGACCTCACTGGCCAACCTGTCAACCCGGAAACGGTGACGCCCGAAATGTTGTCCCGGTTTCTGTTTTGGATGAACGACCTGGGACTCGAACAAAGTTCCCAGGCGCGGCTCGTATCGGGTCTTCGCGCTTTTTACAAGTTTTTAATGGTAGACGACCACCTGAGCGAAGATCCCACCAGCTTGCTCGATGCACCGCGTCTGTACCGCAAAATACCAGCGGTGCTCTCCATCTCGGAAATTCAGCGCATGCTGGCGGCCATCGACCTGAGCGAACCCCTTGGCCTGCGCAACCGGGCCATCCTTGAAGTGCTGTACGCGTGCGGTTTGCGGGTGAGCGAGCTGGTCACCCTGCGCATGAGCAACCTGTTCCTTGAAGCAGGCTTTGTGAAGGTGCACGGCAAAAACAACAAGGAACGCCTGGTGCCCATCGGCGGCGAAGCGATCAAACACCTGCGCCATTACCTGACGCACGCGCGGACGGAACCCAAACCGGGTGCCGAAAACACCGTGTTCCTCAACAGGCGTGGCGCGCCCCTCACCCGGGTCATGGTGTTTTACATCATCAAAGACCTCGCGGCGGCTGCCGGCATCCAAAAAACCATCAGCCCCCACACCTTCCGCCACTCCTTTGCCACCCACCTCGTCGAAGGCGGTGCCGACCTCAAAGCCGTACAAGACATGCTCGGCCATGAGAGCATCACCACCACCGAAATCTATACCCACCTCGATACGGAATACCTTCGGGAAACCATTCTGATGCACCACCCGAGGATGAAATTTTAAATGTGGAATTCGGAATGATGCGCCATGCACCTCCATAGCTACCACCTCAGGGCAACCAAGCCCCAAAACGCAAAACCTTAGTTAGTTGCTTTTCAAAAACCGCGCCACCACATCAGCCGACGCGCCCTGAATCCTTAAATAATAAGCGCCTGCCGGAAGCGCTTGCACTGGAACTACCGGTTGGGTACCAGTCAACAAACCCTGGGCACACTGCACCCCGATGTTGTTGTACACGACATATGCAGCCTGTGTCGATCCTTCAGGGAGGCGAAGGTGCAGCACATCAGACACCGGATTGGGAAAAACGGCAACCCGCCCGTTTGTGGCCTGTTCCACTCCGGTCGACACCGGCAACCTAAACCGGTTGAAAAAACGCCAGATTTCCACACTGGCGTCAAAGTCTTGACACGTTACGCCAATGTTGATGGGTGCTCCCGGCCAGGTGTGGCCGCCACCGGTGATTTTATAGAAGGAAACCGGACGGTCCTGATCGCAGGCGCCATAGTCAAACCGCACAGCCGTGCAGCCGTCCGTCGGGTCAAGGTTTGGGACGACAGTGGCCACAGGCGACTGGTTGCAGCCGTTTTGATTGACCCAATATTGCACCACCGTATCTACAGGCAGGGAGACGCCAATTTGTCCGTTATAGGGCACCACCGGATCGGCGGTACCGTGTATTTCCATCACGGGCACGGAACGTCCGGGCTGGCATGTGGGTGCGTACACGGGAACCATGCTGCCGGTTACAGACGCCACCGCGGCCACACGGTCGTTTAGTTCGCAAGCCAGGCGGTAACTCATAAATCCGCCGTTGGACATGCCACAGGAGTATACCCGGCTGGTGTCTATGTTGTATTGGGCAATCAATTTATCCAGCAGGGCACCGATGAAATCCACATCATCAGCCTGGCTCCCAAAAATCCAGCCCACATTCCATGCTTTGTCTACGCCATTGGGGTAGCACACGATAAAGTGGGCCGTGTCGGCCACTGGATCCATTTGGGCGTATAATTGTTGTTCAAATGCGCTGGAGCCGTACCCGTGCAGGTTGAATACAAGGGGATAAGCCGCATTGCCGGTGTAGGCAGCAGGGATGTACAGGCGGTAGTCGCGTGAAATATTGTTGTGCAACAAGGTATCCAGCAACGTTTGTTGGCCCTGTGCATGCGTAGAGGCTGCGCAATAAACCAGTAAAAGCAGCGAGAGGAGGCGAAGTGTAGGCATGGTTATGGCTTACAGGCGTATATGAAGGCCTGATTTTAAGTTAGACGGGTTAGGCACCTCAAGGTTTAATCTTCCCCAGCGTTCCGCCGAACAACACATCTTTTACGCCGTCTGAAGCCAGGAAATCGTGCGGAAAACCGAGTTCAATGGCGCTGGCATCGTCGAGGGTTTGCAGGGCGTCGTCTGGCAACGTCCATTTCAGACAACCCAGAGAGTCGGTCAATTGCTCCGGCGTGCGGGCACCCACAATGGGGAGCACCGTCAGCTTCGGGTTGCGTTGGCGCGTCCAGTTGATGGCCACCTGGGCCGGAGGCATGCCGAGTTCTTCGGCTACTTCTACCACCGCGCGGGCGATGTCGTTGGCGCGGTCGCTGCGGCGCGCGCTGTTTTCTTTCACGCGGCCTTCTTCACCCTTGAGGTATTTGCCGGTGAGGGCACCGCCACCGAGTGCACCCCAGGGCGTTACTGCCAAACCAAAAGCGTGTGCCATGGGCAGCAGGTCGCGCTCGGGCGCGCGCTGCAGGAGCGAGTATTCGATCTGGAGCCCCACAAAGGCGTTCCAGCCGCGCAGTTCTGCAATGGTGTTGGCCTGGCTGACGATCCAGGCGGGCGTGTCCGAAATGCCGATATAATGCACCTTTCCGCTGCGCACGAGGTCATCGAGGCCGCGCAGCACTTCCTGCACGGGCGTGAGCCCGTCCCAGGCGTGCACCCACAGGAGGTCGATGAAATCAGTGTTGAGCCGTTTGAGGCTTTCGTCCACGGAACGCATCATGTTTTTGCGGTGGTTGCCGCCGAAGTTGGGATCGCCCATGCGGTCGCGCAGGGTGTACTTGGTGGCCAGCACAAAATGATGGCGGTCGTGCGCAATGAACTCACCCAGCAGGCGCTCGCTGGTGCCTTCTGTGTAGCGGTTGGCGGTGTCCAAAAAGTTGCCGCCAGCTTCGGCATACGCGTCGAATACGCGTTGGCTTTCGGCCCGGTCAGACCCCCAGCCCCATTCCGGGCCAAAGGTCATGGTACCCAGGCAAAGTTCGGATACACGCAGGCCCGAGCGGCCCAGAAGGCGGTACATCATTGCAGCATTTCGACTTTATAGACCAGATAATTGGTTTTGCCTTGCCAGGGCATGGCGTTGATTTTCTCTTTGTAGTAGCATTTGACATTCTTGCCCTCAAATTGTTGAAGTTCAAAAAACGTCTTGGAATCAAGGGCTGAAAAATCCCATGTGCTTTGTGAGGTCATCATGACACTCCCCGAAAGGTGCAACTGGCCTTCATAGGTTTTAAACACGACGCCGACTCTCGATATTTTGAACAAGGTGCCCGCACGCGAACCTTCGCTGACGGTGTAATTGCTCCACAAAAAATACCCAACGCCAGCCAGCAACAGCACGATGAAGGAGATCCAAAGTACACGGCGAACGATATTGCCGGTGGTGGTCTTGATTTTTTCCAGTGTTTCGTTCATAAGGCTTTGTTTTGTGGGGTAAAGATGCACATATTTTTTTTGTGCTTGTTTATACTGGCTACTTTCTACAAAAGTCATTTTTATCCGACATGCTGTTTACCGACCAACTTGAACGCCCGGTTGCCCTTGCAAACCACCCGCCACAGCGCATCATTTCGCTCGTACCCTCGCAAACCGAGCTGCTGCACAACCTTGGCCTGGATGCCGAAGTGGTGGGCATCACCAAATTCTGTGTGCATCCACGCACCTGGTTCGATGCCAAAACCCGCGTAGGCGGCACCAAAACGTTGAACCTGGAACGCATAGCCGCCCTTGAACCCGACCTGATCATTGGCAACAAGGAAGAAAACGAACGCACACAAATAGAGCAACTCAGCGCCCTCTACCCGGTTTGGATGAGCGATGTGTACACCTTGCACGATGCCCTGGATATGATCGGCAAGGTGGGCAACTTATGCTGTCGACCCGAGGCGGCGACCGAACTCATTCGCCAGGTGCACGCTGCTTTCGGCACATTGCCCGCCGTGCAGCCCTTGCGCGCAGCCTACCTGATCTGGCGCAAGCCGTATATGGCCGCAGGAAGCCACACCTTTATAGATGACATGCTTGGCCGCGCCGGATTCAGCAATGTGTTTGCCCACAAAAGCCGTTACCCGGAAGTGTCGGCTGCCGATTTGGCCGCTGCCAGCGCACAGGTCATCCTGCTTTCCTCCGAACCTTTTCCGTTTTCAGAAAAACA
>JBMOHO010000054.1:0-14549 GCA_049317805.1 Saprospiraceae bacterium | reverse complement strand
ATGAACTGGGTATGGGGCATCTTCGGTGCCCTGTTGTTTGGCGGTCTGGTTTGGTACGACGGCTGGCGCAAGCGCAAATCGGTACCGGAAATTCGGGAAGAAGCCATTTACCCCCACGACCGCATCAGTGAAATGACTGTTTGGGCGGCTGTTGGCGGCATTGTGGGCGCTAAAGTGTTCGATTTGTTCGACAACTGGGAAGCGTTCATGAAAGACCCCATCGGTTCGTTGACTTCCGGGGGCGGGCTGGCATTTTATGGCGGCTTGCTGGTGGGTTTTGTGCTGGTTGTCTGGTACATTTCACGGCATAAAATTCCGTTTTGGCCAACGGCCGATGCAGTGGCGCCTGCTTTGGTGACGGGTTACGGTGTAGGCCGGATCGGCTGCCAGTTGTCGGGCGACGGCGACTGGGGCATCGTGAACAACGCCGCCAAGCCCGATTGGATGGGTTTTTTACCCGACTGGTTGTGGAGCTCGCGCTATCCGCACCACGTGATCAACCACCCGTTTACGCAGCCGGTACCCAGCGTGGCCATCGACGGCTGCAAGTGGGACTATTGCCTGCAACTGAGCGAGCCGGTTTTCCCAACGCCTTTGTACGAAACAATGATGATGCTCGTGGTATTTGGTATCCTCTGGGCTTTCCGCAAACACCTCGCAGTGCCCGGGGTTCTGTTTTTCCTTTACCTCGGCCTGATTGCTGTAGAACGGTATTTCATCGAAAAAATTCGGGTAAACGTCATTCATGACGTCGTCGGCATCCCCATGACCCAGGCTGAAATTATTTCCGTGGCGCTGTTTATGGTTGCCTGTTTAGGCATCGTTTGGAGGGGAAAGTGGAATAAGCCGAATGCGGAATTCGGAATACGGAATGCGGAATAGCGTATGCGTTTGGTTTGCCGAATAAGGCATGGTAACTGGACTTAGTCTTCCGAATTCCGCCTATTCCGAATTCCGAATTCCGAATTCCGCATTCCAAATTCCGCATTGGAAAAGGTGCGGCGGCCCACGTAAATGACGGCCAGTATAAGGGTGTACGTGATGGTTGCGGTCATAATGCTTGTTTAAAAACGGTTTGGGTAAACGGGTGTACAGGGATTATGAACCAAAGGCTGAATGAGGAACGGTCGGCTTGGCAGAAACGCTGCCTCCACGCGAAAAAAAAATCCATATTTTGTTTTTCTTCAGAAGTGCGCTACATTGTCCGCTCAATGTACGCCTGAGCGACCCATAAGGCTTCGATAGACACAGAACTGCGCAACAAAGCTGTAACACCCGGCGAAATGCCGAATTCGTTCACTTAACGGTTCTTTGATATGCCCAATTTTGAAACGCAAGACATCCGGAACGTGGCCCTCATCGGTCATGCCGGATGTGGTAAAACCACGCTGGCCGAGGCCATGCTGTACGAAGCCAAAGTCATTAACCGCCGGGGTTCCGTGGCGGAAGGCAACACCCAGAGCGACTACTCGCCCATCGAACAGGAACGCGGGCATTCGTTGTTCACCTCGCTCCTGCATTGTCATTGGAAAGACAATAAAATCAACATTTTAGACACACCCGGGCTTGATGATTTTGCCGGCGAGGTGGTTTCGGCGCTCAAAGTAGCCGACACGGCACTGTTGCTGCTCAACGCCCGCAACGGGGTTGAAGTGGGTGCCGAACTGCTTTGGGAGTACATTGAACAGTTTGAAACGCCCACATTGCTGATCATCAACCAGCTTGACCACGAAAAAGCCGATTTTGAAAACACCCTTGCACAGGCCACCGCCCGTTTTGGCAGCCGGGTATTGCCCATCCAGTTTCCGATAGAAACAGGCCCGGGGTTCAACGCCATCGTGGATGCCCTCCGAATGGTCATGTACGTATTTGCGCCCCAGGGCGGCAAACCGGAGAAAAAAGACATTCCCGCTGCCCACCGCGAACGCGCGCAGGCCATGCATCAGGCCCTTGTAGAAGCCGCCGCCGAAAACGACGACGCGCTCATGGAAAAATTCTTTGAAAAAGGGGAATTAGACGAAGAGGAACTCGCCCGCGGCCTCACCATCGGCCTGGCACACCGCCAATTTTATCCCGTGTTTTGTGCATCTGGCCTCAAAGACATGGGTTCCGGGCGCATCATGGGATTCATCCACGACATCTGTCCAAACCCCGCCGACCGGCCTGCGGCGGCGCTGGAAAACGGAGGGGCTAAGCCCTGCGACGCCAACGCCCGCGCCTGCGTTTTTGTGTACAAAACGGTCAATGAGCCCAAAGTGGGTGCCGTATCTTATCTCAAAGTGTTTTCAGGGGTACTCCAAACCGGCGACGAACTGGTAAACGCCGACACCGGCGCAGTAGAGCGCTTCGCCCAATTGTACGAATCGGAAGGCAAAAACCGCGACGCCGTTGATCAGTTGCGCGCGGGCGACATCGGGTGCACCGTAAAACTCAAAAACACCCACACCAACCAAACCCTCAACCCCAAGGGCACCGATCTGCGCATCGCCCGCATCCCTTTCCCGCCTCCGCGGCTCCGCATGGCCGTGGCACCGCCCAGCAAATCCGAAGTGGAAAAAATGGCCCATGCCTTGCACAGCATCCATGAGGAAGACCCCACGCTCTCGTACGAACAAAGTGCCGAATTGAGGCAAACCATCGTGTATGCCCAGGGCGAAATGCACCTCGATGTGGTGCGCCATAAGGCGGAGGAGGTGTTTGGCGTCCAACTCGTCTTCGAAGAACCGCGAATCCCCTACCGCGAAACCATTACCAAAGCCGCCGATCAACTGTATCGGCACAAAAAACAGTCGGGCGGCGCAGGGCAATTTGCCGAATTGCACATGCGCATTGAGCCTTTTTACGAAGGCATGCCCGAGCCGGCAGGCCTCCATGTGCGGAGTACCGAGGTGGAATCGCTGCCCTGGGGCGGCAAATTCGTATTTGTTTGGGCCATTGTGGGTGGAACCATAGACGCCCGTTTCATCAATGCCATCAAAAAGGGGGTCATGAACAAACTGGAGGAAGGCCCACTGACCGGCTCCCGATGCCGCGACATCCGCGTGAGCATTTACGACGGCAAAATGCACCCGGTCGATTCCAACGACATGGCTTTTCAGATTGCCGCAGGCATGGCTTTTAAAGAAGCGTTCCCGCAAGCCGGCCCCCAGCTGCTTGAGCCGGTGTACGATCTGGAGGTGATGTGCGAAGCCGACGTGATGGGCAACGTGATGGGCGACCTGCAAAACCGGCGGGCCATCATCATGGGCATGGACGCGCAGGGTCATTACCAGCTCGTCCGCGCCCGCGTACCGCTCAAAGAATTGCACCTGTACACCGGTGCCCTCCGCGCCCTCAGCCAGGGTAAAGCCAAATTCAGCATGCAACTTGCCGAGTATGCGCCCGTACCAACCGACCTCCAGCACAAACTAACAGAGGCTTATGCCAAAACAAATACCACAGATTAATAACCACTCCACTTCTCAACTTCTAAACCACTCCACTTCTCAACTTCTCCACATATCTTAGCGGGCGACAAACAAAGTTGCACTATGATCCGACAAACGGCCCCCATTTGGTTTGTTTTCGCTTGCTTTTTTCCGTTAACCGCTTTTAAAGACCCTGGTCCGGCGCCACTGCCCGACGCGGAAACCGAGTTGGGGTACTATCCCAAGGATTATTTTATGCGGCCCATTGGCGATGCGTTGCGGCTCACCGGCACTTTCGGCGAGCTGCGCAGCAACCATTTTCATTCGGGAATCGACATCAAAAGCTCCACTGGCTATGTCGGCCAGGCCGTGTACGCCGCGGCCGATGGTTTTATTGACCGCATTAAGGTAGAAAAAGGCGGGTACGGCAATGTCTTGTACATCAAACACCCTAATGGCTACACCACGCTGTATGCCCATTTGGATCGTTTTTCTCCGGAAATTGAGGCGTACGTGCGCCAGGAACAATACGCCAAACAGCGCTTCGAAATCAATCTGTATCCGCCCGACGGCAAGTTTGCCGTAAAAAAGGGTGCTGAAATAGCAAAACTCGGCAATTCCGGAGGCTCTACCGGCCCTCATTTGCACTTTGAAATTCGCCATTCCGACACCGGCAAAGCACTCAACCCTTTGCTTTTCGGCTTGCCGGTGACTGATGACATTCCGCCCGACGTGCGCGACATGAAGCTGTATTTCCTGCAAGAAGATCGATCTGTGCAGCATAGCAAGGCTTTTCCGATCCGCAAATTGGGCAAGGGCAAATATGGCATTGTGGGCGATACGGTTAACATTGGTGCCTGGCGCGTCGGATTCGGCGTCAAAACGTATGACCAACTCAACGGTCTTAGCAATGACAATGGCGTGTACGCTATTGAAATGTTTATTGATGGCCAATTAGCCTACGGATGGCGGATGAACGAACTGGATTTTGACGAAACCCGGTACATGAACGCACACGTCGATTTTCCTGCCAACAAACAGTATGGCGCCTGGTTTCACCGACTGTTTGTGTTGCCCGGCAACCGCTTGTCGGATTACGATAAAACCGAAACCCTCGGGCTCATAGCCCTGTACCGCGAAAAACCACAGGAAGTGTACATCAAAGTGCTGGATGCCGCCGGCAACCGCTCTGACCTGCGTTTTTGGGTGCGCCGAAGCGATAACATGGAACCCCTTCCTACGCCGGCGTTTAACCAGAAATTAGCCTGGAACGCGGAAAATGAGGTGCAATTCGACGGCATTTCCGTCAGCATGCCCAAAGGCGTATTGTACGAAAACCTGCTGTTTCAATACAGCACCACACCCGACCCCAGTGCCGATGTGTTCTCCCCGGTGCACCATATCCACCGTGAAACCACACCCGCACACCGGTACTTCGACTTGGCCATCAGGCCCAACGGCATACCGGAAAACCGACTCCAAAAGGCAGTTGTAGTGCAATGCGGCAACCGAAAACCGGTCAATTGTGGCGGCGATTACCGCTCCGACGGCATGGTGCACACCCGGGTACGCGAGTTTGGTGACTACAACATCATGGTCGACGACGTACCGCCATTCATCACACCAATTGCTTTCGATACCGACATGCGGCACAAAAACAGCATGGTGTTTCGCATAATCGACAACTTCGAAACCGACGCCCAGGCCCAAAGCCTGCGCTATCGCGGCACTATAGACGGCCAATGGGTATTGTTTGAATACGACGCCAAACGCGATCGGCTTACCCACACTTTTGATCAGCGCACAGGCCCTGGCGAACACGTGCTTCGGTTGGAAGTAACCGATGACCGTGACAATCAAAGCGTTTTTGAGCGTACGTTTACCCGATGATTACCAGTCTTTTGGTTTTGACGACAAAGACCAGGATACCCAAAAGGCGTCGTATGCCGACAAACATAAATCAAAAAACGGAAGGGCCCAGTTGAGCGGGCGGTAGCTTAACTGCGCTGCGTCACCGGGCGACTTAAGCCGCTTCTGCAACGCTTTCCCAACGGGCCAGATCAAAACCCAACGGGCGGCCAGCGCAACCAATGCCGGCAACCATTGCCCCTGAACCACCAACACGGCACAACACAAGTGAAACAAGGCCCTCGAAAGCGATAATCCGGCCAACACAACCTGGTGCATGGGCTTGTATGCCCGTCCGGCGCTCAAGTGTCGCCTTTTTTGGCGCAGCCAGCCCGTCCAGTCGCTTTTGGAAGCGGAGTACACGAATGATTCGGGCGACAACACAACGGCCGTGTTGCCCCGGCGTGCGGCGGCATTGACCATCAGGTCATCATCGCCCCCGGGCAAATGCGCGTGTGCCTCGTAACCGCCAGTGTCCCCGAACAGTTTTTTGCGCCAGGCAACATTGCGGCCAACACCCATGTATGGCATACCGAGTTGGGTCAAAGACAAATAGGTCACTGCGGCGATGTCCGCTTCGAAGCGCACCCAGCGTCCCCAAAAAGTTTGTTCAGGGAAAAAAGGGCCATACCCGAGCACAATGTCCACACCAGGCTGCATGGCACCGGCGAGGTGGCGCAGCCATTGGTCAGAAGCGGGCAGGCAATCGGCGTCGGTAAACACCAGCCAATCGTGGCGGGCAGCGTCAATGGCCATTTGCAAGGCAGCTTTTTTGCCTGGACTGACTTTAGGCGTCAGGTGCAGCGTTCGCAAATGCGGAAACCGGGCGCATAGCGTTTCCAGCACCGCAGCGGTGTTGTCGGCGGAATCGTCGTTGACCACCAGCACCTCAAATACAGGATATTCTTGTGCCAACACGGTCGGCAAATACTGGTGCAGGTTGTCTGAAGCATTGCGTGCGGCCACCAGCACACTCAACGGCGGGCAATGCCCCACACAGGGCACCACGGCCGGAATATCCAGCATCCGGCGGTAAACACCCCACCAAATGGCCATTTGCAGCAAAAACAAGGCAAGAAGCAAGAGCATAAACCACCGCTTTTCAAAGCAACAAGGAACAACAAAATTTCATCAATTTGGCCGCTGCGTCCTACCTTCGCAACAGATAAACCCACCATACGCCAAAACATGATCATTGCCATTGACGGTCACTCTTCCTGTGGCAAAAGCACCCTGGCCAAGGCTTTGGCCGCCACCTTAGGTTATGTGTATGTGGACTCTGGTGCCATGTACCGCGCCGTGACGCTTTATTTTTTGGACAACGGGATAGACCACCACAATGCAGAAGCCGTCGAGCAAGCCTTAAAGGACATTCACATCCGTTTTGCTTCGGTAGATGGCCAAAACCACACGTTTTTGAACAATGTGGACGTGGAGCGCAACATCCGCGAAATGCGGGTGAGCGAACATGTGAGTCCGGTGGCTGCACGCTCAGCCGTGCGCCGGGCCATGGTGGAACAACAGCAATTGATGGGCCAACACGGCAACGTGGTGATGGATGGCCGCGACATTGGCACGGTGGTGTTCCCCAATGCAGATTTGAAAATTTTTCTGACCGCCGACGTCGCCATTCGGGCCAGCAGGAGGCACCTGGAGCTTGCCGAAAAAAACATTGATGCCGATTGGGACACCATATTAAACAACCTGCAAGCGCGCGACCTCATCGATTCTACACGCAGCGACAGCCCTTTACGACAAGCCGAAGATGCGGTATTGCTCGACAATACCCACCTCAGCGAAGAGGAACAATTGAGCCATGCGCTCGAATTGGTGCGGCAACACGCGCCGGTAAACTGATCAGGATAAGGTGGTTTCCGGCAAGTTTACAAACGCCTTAACGCGTTCATCTAAGCAGTAATTTAATCCACACTTTACTTTACAGTTCCGAAAAGAGCTTTTTTTTGCCGGTGAAACCAACGTAAGACAATTGCTATGCTTTTAAAAACATATGAACTTTTATTTGAAACCATATTTGGTTATGCGCCTGTTGTTAGACAAATTCCTGATTTTTATTCTCAAGTCCTCAGGCGCAATGTGCATATCGACATTTACCTGCCGCAGTTGTACCGTTTTTTTCCCGGGAGTAGATATCCGTTGCTGATGGTCAACGATGGTCAGGATTTGCCGGTCATGCATTTTAGCCAAATTTTGACCGATTTATACCGGGAAAAAAGCATAAAACCCATCCTGGTGGTGGGCATCCACGCCAATGAGGAGCGGATGCGTGAGTATGGCGTAAGTCGGCAGCCGGATTACAAAGGTCGGGGCGATAAAGCGGCGCTGTATTCGGAATTCATCCTCACCGAGTTATTTCCCCTGTTGTTCAAGCACCTGCGTTTGTCTGGAAAAATAAAAGAAACAGCTTTCGCCGGGTTCTCCCTTGGCGGCTTGTCGGCGCTGGATATTGCCTGGGCCAATCCCCATATTTTCGGAAAGGCAGGCGTTTTTTCCGGGGCGCTCTGGTGGCGGTGGGCGCCCGTGCAGGGCATGGCCGACCCCGACAGCGCGCGGATTATGCATGACATCATCCGCTCGGCGCCATCCAAAAATGCCAACCAGCGTTTCTGGTTTCAAACGGGCACGTTAGATGAGGAGGAAGACCGAAACCAAAACGGCATCATAGATGCCATAGACGACACGGTAGATTTGATTCGGGAACTCAAGCGGAAGGGTTATACCGATAAAGACATCCGGTATGTGGAAGTGAAGGACGGGCAGCACAACCCGCAAACCTGGGGTACTGCCATGCCTGATTTTTTGAAATGGGCTTTTGGGAGGTAGAATATGACCGTTTACTTTTACTGATCAGGGGTAGGCGGCTTCCAGGCTTTCCGCATGTCACAGCTCACATAAAGGATGTGCATTTTGACATTTGGATTGTTTTGCGCTGCTGCTTTCCAGTCCGGAATGTATTGCTTGTTGAATTTGCCCAGCCAGGTTGCCCAGAAAACCACTAAATAAAAATCGGCTTCCGGCAAGGCTTGATTGGCAAATGCCTGTCCATCCGCTTTTTCCATCGCATGCTGAAAGCGGAGAAAACTGCTGTCGTTAGCCAGGTCATATTTGATGTTTGTGTTCAAATCCTCGATAAACCCTTCAACGCGCCCTTTGCACGTCTCAACGGAGTCGCTTTGATAATTGTACCGATTACCTGCGCTGTCATAAATAAAAACATTTGGAACCGAGGCTACTTCATTTATGACAGCTATATATTTTGATGGCATGATCGTGTACAAATGGGTTGTATCAATCTCATATTGAAGCGCACGTGCGGAAATCTTATCATCTGAAATCGGGCGCGGTTTTTTCACGCCGTACGCCATGAGCAAAATTGTTTGGCATGAGATAAGTGCAAACAGGAGTGTTGCTGCTGTAAAAAGGCAAATTGCTCTTGTGGGGTTTTTGTTTAGTGGCATAAAGCATGTATTGGGTTAATAATGGCGTCTAATGCCTAAATTTACCATTATAAACGCCAAAAATGCAAGCAGTAAGGCTATTTTATCTGCGTTAAATTTTACAATTTCCCTCCCTCCCGCAACAGCGCCACTGCCAGCACCCCGGCCGTTTCGGTGCGCAGCCTGGCCGCGCCGAGGCTCACGCTTTGAAAACCGTTTTCCTGCGCCAACGCCACTTCGTCGGGATGGAAATCGCCTTCCGGCCCAATGGCCACCACGGCGTCAGTAGCCGGTTCAAGAAAGGCATTCAGGTGTGCAGCGGGCATGCCCTCCGGAATCCAGCCGATGAACCGGCGCGGCGCCGTTTGGGCAGCCACCCACTCCGGAAAAGCCAGAGGCGGGTGCAACACCGGCAGGTGGTCTCGCGCCGATTGTTTCATGGCGGCCACCAATATTTTCTGCAAACGATCCATGCGCAAGTGTTGTCGTTCGGTGCGCCGACACATCAGCGGCGTCACCGCGCTCACACCCAACTCGGTCGCTTTTTCCAAAAACCACTCGAAACGCTCCATGTTTTTAATGGGCGAAATGCCCACGTGCAGGTGAAACGGTGGTGGCGGCAGGCCCGGCAATTCAGACAGCACGCGCAGCACGGCCTGTTTTTTTCCGGCCTCTATGAGTTCGGCGGTGAACCGGCGGCCTTGTCCGTCGCTGAGGTGCAGCACCGCGCCCACAGGGTGACGGAGCACCGTGAGCAAGTGGCGGCTCTCCTCTTCGTCGAGCACTGCCACGCCGTTTTCAATATGCGGAGCGTAAAAAATCTGCATGGTTATGGTTCAAAAAAAGCGGCGCTGGAGCCTACCCAATCCTTGCCTTTGTTGTAGCGCACGCCCACCATGGCGCCTTTGCTCATGCGCACGAGGTTGTTGACCAGTATGGGCTCGGGCGCGCCGTCGGGCCACACCAGCATCATGCGGATTTCGCACTTTGCGGGTTCTTCCGGGTTGGCGGTTTCAATGGCCGGCGCGTAGTGCACTTTGCGTTGCAGGATAAACTGGTCG
Source organism: Saprospiraceae bacterium (assembly GCA_049317805.1). GTDB lineage: Bacteria > Bacteroidota > Bacteroidia > Chitinophagales > Saprospiraceae > M3007. The sequence continues at coordinate 4,718 of JBMOHO010000054.1, read as the reverse complement.
GGGCGCTCCAGCGAGGTGATGTCTTCGGGAATGACGTCCACTTTGACGCCCATGCCGGAGAACGAGAAAAGTGGTTTGAGTACCCAGTTTTCAAGATCTGGCGGTATGGCGGGCAGTTGGTGCACAAAATGGGTCTCGGGCACAAAGGGAGAGCGCAAAAAAGGCAGGGTATACTTGCTGATGCGGAAAAACCAGTTGGGGTGGCCGGTCCACTGTACATCAGCCGCTTCAGTCATGTTCCATTGGCGGGGCAGGTCGGTGCGCTGATCCAACTCATCAAAAATAATGCGGTTGTACAAGCGGCGGATGGGCACGAACATGCCTTTGTCGTTGGTATAAAACAGTTTATCGCCCTGCCGCGTTACTTTGCTCAGGCACACCACGGGCGTGCCGAGGTAGTGGCGGGTGCCCCAGAAGTCGACGCGGGTGTTTTGTTTTTCCGGTTCCACTTCGAGGAGTACCACCGTTTCGGGGTCTTCATCGGCCACAATAACGTCCCGCATGAGGCGGATGTAGCTTTCGTGGTTCAGTCCGCCAAAAAGATGGTGAAAGCCTTCAGGTATGTCAAAATGTTGGCGAAAAGACTGCGCCAGCATGTGCTGGTAAAAGTACAGCGAAGGGAATCCCTGCAGTTCGATGAGCATGGGCGTGAGTTCGCCCTGTGCGTCGCGGCAGATGCCAAAGTCTAACTGGATAAAATGCGACTGTAGGGGCTCGCCAGGCACCCGGAGCGCGGATGGGATAGCCGCCTCGCTGTCGGCGCGAAACTGCGGTTGGGTGAGCACCGACACGATGTCGGCCACTCCCTGAAGCAGCTTGTCTTTCAGGGTACGGGAAACAAAAACAGGCGTTTCGGCCACCCGAAATGTGGGTGCTTCGCCAAACGCTTCACCGACCGTTTGCAGAAAGGCTTCGTACTTGTCGGCGGTGAAGGCAGCATTGTACGATTGACGCAGGGATGGTATCATTCCGGGAAAATATTAATCAGGCGTAAAGTTAAACGGCTGCGCCCATACAATTTTCCGTAATTTTGTAATCCCTTTTATGTCATTACATCTAATCAACACAACGGTGTGTACCGTTTTGACCATGGACGACCTGAAATCCCTGATTCAGAAAGATAAATTACCCCGGCACATTGCGATCATCATGGATGGCAACGGCCGCTGGGCCAAGCAAAAGGGCATGCCCCGGGTGCTGGGACACCACAACGGCGTGCGCAGCGTGCGGGAAGTGACCGAAGGCTGCGGCGAAATCGGCGTGCAATACCTGACGCTCTACGCCTTCAGCACCGAAAACTGGAGCCGCCCACCCGCCGAAGTCACCGCCCTGATGGGCCTGCTGGTGGATACCATCCGCAACGAACTGGACGAGCTCGACCGAAAAGGGGTGCGCCTGCACGCCATTGGCGACATAGAGGCGCTGCCCCGTGCCAGTTACGAGGCCCTCACTTCGGCCATCGCCAAAACCCGGCACAACACCGGCCTCAACCTCGTGCTCGCCCTCAACTACTCGGCTAAATGGGAAATCCTCCACGCTGCCCGACAGTTGGCCGAACAAGCCCGGCTGGGACTCCTTTTGCCCGCCGACATCGATGAGCAGGTGTTTGAAAATGCGCTCAGTACCCGCGACATACCCGACCCCGAGCTGCTCATCCGCACCAGCGGCGAAACGCGCATTTCCAACTTCCTGCTCTGGCAAATCGCCTACGCAGAGCTGTATTTTACGCCAGTATTTTGGCCAGACTTCCGCAAAAAAGAACTGTTTGAAGCCATCATCAGCTACCAGCGGCGCGAGCGGCGGTTTGGGATGATCAGCGAGCAGATTGCACGATGAACGCACCTTAAAACGAAACTTAACCTTCAAAAAAGTCAGAAAACAATCATGGACGACAACACACCAAAAGTGACGGGCATCGGCGGTATCTTTTTCCAGTCACAAAACCCCCAGGAAATCAAAGAATGGTATGGAAAAAACCTGGGTCTCGCCATAGATGACTACGGTTCAGCCTTTGAGTTCAGAAACGCGAACCGACCATCAGAAATCAACTATTTAAGATGGAGTCCTTTTGAGCAGGATACGGATTATTTTAAGCCGTCAGACAAAGCGTTCATGATCAATTACCGAGTCCAAAACATTGATGCTTTGGTCGAGCAATTGAAACAAAACGGCGTAACCGTTTTAGGCGAAATTCAAGTGTATGATTATGGAAAGTTCGCCCACATTATGGATCCGGAAGGAAACAAAATAGAACTCTGGGAAGCCATAGACAGCGTTTTTACAAATATGGGCGGAGAAACGACGAAGTAAGTTATTCCGCACTCCGTATTCCGAACTCAGTCCGCCACCAAAGCCAGTTTCCCCTGCCCGTTTATGGCCATCCGGCTCACATGAAGAATGCCGTAACTTGCTACATCCGCCACGGGTTTCCAGGTTTGGTCAGGCGTCAGCAGGAGCAAACGGCTGCCTTCGGCGCAAAGGAAACCGCCATCGGGCAGCAGGACGAAGTCTTCTACGCCGCCAGGCATGACTCCGAGGATCTGGAAGCGTTTCGATGCGGGTTCGTAGGTTTTCAGAAACCAGGTCTGTTCGGTGGCTTTGTGGACAAACACCACTTTACCGTCTGGCGAGGTACGCAGGCAGCGGCCGATGTGGGCGCTCACGCGTTCGGTGGGCGCGGGCGCGGGTTTTGCAAGCACGAGGGTGTGCGACGCTTCGTCTGCACCCACAATGAACAGCGCCGCAGCGCCATCGGGCAGCCAGGCGTAATACCCCACGCCTTTGATGTGGGGGAACAACGGTTCGGGTGAGCCGCCGTCTAACGGAAAAGCCCACAGGCGCTGGGCACCGTCGGTTTCTACCCGCACCACGCTCAGCGCTTGGCCATCTGGCGTTGTGCCGGCAGAGTATTCAGACGTGCCGAGGGTTTCCACCAGTGGCGTGTGGGTTTTTTGGACCAGGTTTAGTTCGTGGATATCCGTCTGATCGCCGTGTTGCACAGTGATCCAGAGCCGGTCATCATCGGCAAAAAAAGGCTGATTGTTGTATCCTTGTGCGTTGAAACCGGTCAGGAATTGCGGATTGGTGAGCGTCCAGCCGCCTGCGCCTTGAGCAGTTTGGAAAAGCCAAATGTTCGACACCTTCAAGTCCTGTGCAGGCAGGCCAAGCGCCATCAGGCCCCAAAAACAGATTGCAAAGGTTGTTTTTCTCATGGTATTGCCTTTTTGTCACTTTTTATAATCGCGAATATCCAAAAAATGCCCGCAGCCTTCCACATCGGCCTGTTCGTTGGTGGCGATGACCACGAGGCGCCCCGCTGCAAATTGATCAAGGAGTTGGTGAAACCACAGGCTGGCTGTTTTGTCGAGGTTTGTAGTGGGTTCGTCAAGGAGCAGCACAGACGAGTTGCTGCAAATGGCCAGGGCGAGTTTAACACGTTGTTTCATGCCGGAAGAAAACATGCGCAACGGCTTTTGCGCGGCACCCGGCAGCTCCAGCAGTTCGGCTAAATCCGCCACGTCCATACCCGCGGGCAAGGGTTTCAGGCGGCTGTGAAAAAGCAGGGCCTCTTCCAGCGTAAATTCTTCAATGAGTTCGATGTACGGCGCGGCATAGGCGATGTGGTGGTACACCGCGTCGGGCTCCACGGGTTTGCCGTGGCGGGTAAAGTGTGCATGGCCTTTGGTGGGGCTGAGGTGGCCAGACAGGATTTTGAGCAGGGTAGATTTGCCCGAGCCGTTGGGGCCCAAAATGGCCCAGCGTTCGCCCGGGTGGAGGTCTGCGTTCAGATTTCGGAAAATCCACTCGTAGCGAAAGCGTTTGCCGAGTTGTTCGAGCGCAATGTCCACTGCCCGCGGGTTATTCTTCCATGACGGGTTCGGCCATGCGGCCCATGCTGCTCAGGGAGCGGAAGCCTTTCATAAGGCCGCGTTCGGCTTCGCGCACAAATGTGGTGATTTCATCGCGGTAGATCGACGGCTGGATCTCCTCTTCGATGGTGGCTAAGGCCCGGCGGGTCGAAAGGCCGCGCACAAACAGGATGCGGTAGATGTCTTCGATGTGGTGGAGCGAGTCGCGGTCAAAACCGGCGCGGCGCAAGCCCACGCGGTTGATGCCGGCGTACGACAGCGGTTCGCGTGCGGCCATGACGTATGGTGGCACGTCTTTGCGCACCAACGAGCCGCCTCCGACCATCACCTGGCCGCCGATGCGGACAAACTGGTGCACTGCCACCATGCCGCCAAGGCGGGCATAGTCGTCAATGGTGATGTGACCGGCCAGGGTAACGTTGTTGGCGAGGATGCAGTTTTTGCCGATGATGCAGTCATGGGCTATGTGTACATAGGCCATGATGAGGCAATTGTCGCCAACGGCGGTTTTCCACTTGTCGGAAGTGCCCCGATTGAGCGTGCAGCATTCGCGGACAATGACGCCGTTGCCGAGTTCAAGGGTAGTGTTTTCGCCCTTGTATTTGAGGTCTTGCGGAATGGCGCTGATCACTGCGCCGGGAAATATATGGCAACCCTCACCAATGCGGGCACCATTGAGGATGCTTACATTGGATCCGATGGTACAGTTATCACCAATTACCACGTCTTCATCTATCACGGTAAACGAACCGATGGAGACGTTCTGACCAATTTGCGCCTTGGGGTGTATGTCCCGTAAGCTGTTAAGGTTGTTCATCGACATTCAAAAGTTTGGCCTGGCTTCTGAGC
>JBMOHO010000053.1:0-14671 GCA_049317805.1 Saprospiraceae bacterium | reverse complement strand
GAGTCCATGGAACGCCGACGGCTACCGGCCAATACATATAACGGAATGCTCAATATTTCAATGCCTAAAAACAACATGGTGAGGTTGGTGAACGACACCATCACCAGGGCACCGCAGGCACTGAACAACATCAATCCATAATGATCGCCCAGGGTCTCGTTCAATTGCCGAAAACTCCAGCCCGACAACCCAATGATCAGCGCGAGGGTGAGCAGTACCACGCCAGAAAAAGCCAGCGCATAGCGGTCAAACACAAACATGTTGGCATACATCGTGTTCCAGCCGCTCGTGTCGCCGCTGTATACATCAATCAAAGTGGCACCCAAAGCAAGCAACACGCCTGCCAGCGTGAGTCCTTTCAGGGCGTCGCGCCGACCCGTTAAACCCGTAAACAACACCACCAGGGCGGTTAGAAAGAGTATCAATAGTGCTTTCATGGTATTTGTTTTAGAATTGTACGGCGCTTAGGATTCGGTCGACACTGCTGTCGGTCAGGCCCAAAATCAGTTGCGGAAAAAAGCCCAGCACCAGCACCCAAATGGCCAAAACGCCCAGTACGGCCAACTCGGCCTGTCTGACATCCTGGAAATCTTCGGTCTGTGCTGTCTGCGGACCAAACATGCTCAAACCGAAAGCCCTCAGCAAATACACAGCCCCGAAAATGATGGTCAGGCCTGCTACGGCACCCACCCAGGGATTGTACTGCCACACGCCCAACAGCAGCAGAAACTCGCCCACAAACCCGTTGGTGAGGGGCACTGCCAGGGAACCCAGCAAAATGATCATGAACAAGGCGGCAAACCAAGGGGCCGATTTCGCAATGCCACCCATGTCGTACAAAGAACGGCTGCCCAAACGGCGCTCCAAAATATCCACCGCCATAAACAGGCCCATCACGGTGATGCCGTGGTTCAGCATTTGTAAAATACCCCCCTGCACCCCCATTTTGTTCCAGGCAAACACACCGGCAGCAATGAGGCCAACGTGCGCTATCGAAGAGTACGCAATCATGCGTTTGATATCGGTTTGTTTAATGGCAATGATGCTGGCGTACACCACGCCTGTAACCGCCAGGCCAACAAAAACGGGCATCCAAACGTGCATTGATTCCGGCGCCAAGGGGATCATCCACCGAATAACCCCGTATATGCCCATTTTGAGCATGATGGCCGACAACAACATGGCACCGCCCGTTGGCGCTGAAGTATACGTGTCGGGCTGCCAGGTGTGAAACGGAAAAACCGGCATTTTAACGGCAAATGCCAGGAAGAAGCCCAGCGCAACCCACCAGGCTTCGCCAGCGGTGAGTTGAACGGCCACCAAATCTTCCCATTGAAATGAATGCGGTGCCGGCGTTTTCAAATACACGTACAACAAGGCTACCAACATGAACAGCGAACCAATAAACGTGTAGATGAAAAACTTGAGCGTCACCCGCACCCGGTCGCCCCCGCCCCAAATAGCGCAAATGAAATAGATTGGTATGAGCGCAAGCTCGTAAAAAACATAAAAAAGCAGGCCGTCCCAGGCCAAAAACGCGCCGTTTAACGCGCCTTGCATCAGCAAAATGAGGCCGTAATACCGAGACTCAGACTCCAGTGTCTTGTTAAAGCCGGCATATACAATCAGTGGCGTGAGCAAATTGGTGAGCAACAGCAACAACATGGTAATGCCGTCCACCTCTAAGTGAAAATGAAATCCGGCTTCCGCCATCCAGGGCAGGTTTACGCCGAATTGCAGCCCGCCCCGCGGATCAAAACCCGAGAGCATGAACAAGGTAAGCGCTTCAATGGCAATGGTTATGGCAAGCGCCCAAACGCGGGCTTGACCGGGCCGCAGCAGCAACAGCGCCAGTGCGCCAAGAATAGGGATCAGGATCAGGTATGCAGACATGGGTCGGATGGTCGTTTCAGGAGGTTTACAGGAAATAGGTCAACAACAGGACAATGCTGCCGGCGACCATGCCGATCAGGTAATATTCGATGTTGCCATTTTGCAGCCGACGAAACTGTCCGCCAAGCGTTTCAATGCCCTTGCCCACGCCGTTGACCACGCCATCTAATGCCCACACATCTACATAGTAATGCAAAATGCGGGAAAGGGATTCGATCGGCCGCACTATTACCGCATCGTACAGTTCATCCACGTAAAACTTCTCTGCCAGCAATTTGCCCAAACCGCGGACTTGCTCATCGGGCACAGGCACATTTTGGGGCTTGGTGTACGTAACATAAGTGTAGAACAAAGCGGCCACGGCCACCAAGGAAGCAATGCCCATCAGCATCCATTCGGTAGAGGCTTCCAGGTGTCCTTCCAGCGCTGGTACCACTGGTTGTCCGTTCAAGCCGTTGCCCGAAAGCCAGTGCGCCAGCCATTGAGAAGGCTCCATGTGCATGATGTGTGGCAGGTTGAGCAAACCGCCTGCTACGGACAACGCGGCCAGGATGACCAAGGGGATGGTCATGGTAGCCGGACTCTCGTGCAGGTGGTGTTCCTGCTCGTGCGTGCCGCGGAAGGCACCGTAAAAGGTCAGGAAAAACAATCGACCCATGTATACCGCCGTCAACAGGCTGCTGAACGAAGCCAACGCCCACCAAATAATGCCGCCGTGGTCAAACGTGTGCGCCAGAATTTCGTCTTTGGAGAAAAAACCGGACAAGAGCGGCACGCCGGAAATGGCAAAAGTACCGATCAAAAATACCCAAAAGGTGATGGGCAGGTGTTTGCGCAAGCCGCCCATGTTGCGGATGTCTTGCTCGCCACCCATGGCGTGGATTACGCTGCCAGCCCCAAGGAACAACAGCGCTTTGAAAAATGCGTGGGTGGTCACGTGAAAAATGGCGCTTGTGTAAGCGCCCATGCCCAGGGCTAAAAACATGAGGCCCAGTTGCGACACGGTTGAGTAGGCCAGTACTTTTTTGATGTCGTTCTGCCGCAATCCGATAAACGCAGCCAACAAACTGGTAGCCAGTCCGACGCCGGCAACCGTCATCAAGGCTGTTTCCGACAAGCTGAACAGGCTGTTGCAACGCGCCAACAAATAAATACCCGCTGTCACCATGGTGGCGGCGTGGATGAGTGCCGACACCGGCGTTGGGCCGGCCATGGCGTCGGGCAACCAGGTGTATAATGGAATTTGAGCACTCTTGCCGATGGCACCCACAAACAGCAACAGGCAAATGGCTGTAATTACGCCCGTTTCCACCGGATTGGTTTGCAAACGGCTGAACACCTCGCCAAAATGCAGGCTGTCAAAAGTCTTGTAAATCAAAAACATGCCCAACAGCAACCCCAGGTCGCCAATGCGGTTCATGATGAAGGCCTTGTTGGCCGCATGGTTGTATGCCCGGTTGGTGTACCAAAAACCGATGAGCAGGTAAGAACACAGGCCCACGCCTTCCCAACCGAAAAAGAGCATCAGGAAGTTGTCGCCCATCACCAGCAGCAGCATGGAAAAAATAAACAGGTTCAGGTACGTGAAAAACCGGCAAAAACCGTCGTCCTCATACATGTAACCAAACGAATAAACGTGTATGAGAAAACCAACGCCCGTCACCACCAGCATCATCCATCCGGACAAAGCATCCACCAGGAAGCCGAACGATATGTGCATGCTGCCCACCGACAGGAAGTGGTAAGCCTGGCTTTCGATGGGGTGATGGGTGGCCGACACCTCCATAAAGGCCATTACACTGAGGATGAACGACAGCAGGACGCTGCCCGACCCGATGAGGCCAACCGCCGTTTTGGAAAGCCGCGCGCCCAGCAGGCCGTTTATGGCAAATCCGATGAGCGGCAAAAAAGGGATAAGGGGTATAAGTGTTTGCATGCGGTGTATCGTAACGGCGCTGGGCCGGATTTACCATTTGAGGTTGTCAAGCATGGAAATGTCGGTCGATTTGGTGTTGCGGTAAATCATCACCAGAATACCCAGGCCCACAGCTGCTTCCGCTGCGGCCACCACCATGATGAAAAAGACCATGATCTGCCCCTGTGCGTCGGACAAATACGTGGAAAATGCGGCCAAAAGCAGGTTGACGGCGTTGAGCATAAGCTCTATACACATGAGTACCACGATGGCGTTTCGGCGCACAATAACCCCCAACACGCCAATGACAAACAGTACCGTGCACAGGTAAACAAAATAATCGATGGGTACAGCCTTGACAATTTCAAGCATAGGTCAGATGTTTAAGTCGCGTTTGCCCACCAGCACCGCACCCACCATCGCGGCGAGAAACAGGATACCGGCGATTTCAAAAGGAACAACGTAGTCGGTGAACAACACTTTACCCAGGTTTTCTACAAGGCCAACTTGCCCATTAGTTGGATTGCCTTCTGCCATCTGGATGCCACTGCGCAATGCTCCAATGAGCACCACCAGCAACATGCCCGATGTGGCCGCTGCACTCCATCGCCAGGCCACCGACTTTTGCGGTTCAGTGTCTTTGCTTAAATTCAGCAGCATCAATACAAACAGAAACAATACCATGATGGCACCGGCGTATACAATCAGGTGCACCACCGCCAAAAATTGCGCGTTCAACAAAATATACAATGCCGCAATCACGAAAAACGTCAAAATCAGATACAACACACTGTGCACCGGATTGCGCGTGACCACCATCAGCAACGCTGTAATGATGGAAATGACGCTTAGGGCTAGGAATACGGTTAAAATCATGTTGTTTTCGAATGCAAAATGCAGAATGGCGAATTCGGAATGGCGAATGCGGAATAATAAAACTGAGTTGGCGCAAAGATAGGTTTGAATACCATAAATGAATGTCAGAGGAGAAAAACTTTAAAACGCCCTCTCCACATTCCTATTCCGCATTCCGTATTCCGTATTCCGATCAGGCTTGTGCCTGTTTTTTTTCCACCAAATGTTTTTGCCGCTTGGTCACATCTATGCGGTGCTCGGGCTCTACGCCTTCCACCAGCATGTCTTTCCCGAAAATGAAGTTCTGGCGTACATAATCAGATGGCACAATCCGGTCGGTCAGAAAAATGGCTTCTTTTGGACAGGCTTCTTCACACAATCCGCAAAAAATGCAACGCAACATATTGATTTCATATACGGCTGCGTATTTTTCTTCGCGGTACAGTTTTTCTTCGCCTTTTTGGCGCTCTTCGGCCACCATGGTGATGGCCTCTGCCGGACAAGCCACCGCGCACAGACCGCATGCCGTACAGTTTTCGGCGCCGTTTTCATCGCGTTTCAGCACGTGCCAGCCGCGGAACACCGGTGCAAACTCACGGTGTTTCTCCGGATACCGCAGCGTGTTTTTCTTCATGAAAAAATGCCGCAATGTGGTGGCCATGCCCCCCAAAATGGCTGGCAGGTATATGCTTTCCCAAAACGTCATCTTTTTGTTGACCACGTTTTTGGAACGGTTAGACAAGCTTGCGTATGACATATTTTTTTATTTATAGTGGATTGAACAACAATATGCCCAGTCCAGTCAACAACATATTGAGGATAGACAGCGGAATCAGCGCTTTCCAGCCCAGGTGCATCAGTTGGTCGTATCGGAAGCGCGGAAGCGTCCAGCGGATCCACATGAACAAAAAGATGAAAAAGAAAATCTTGGTAAACAACACAATCGGGCCCATAAAACCCCAAAGCCAACCCGGGTCGATGAATGGAAAGTTATACCCGCCAAAATACAGGGTGGATATGATGGCGCTGGACACGAACATGTTGATGTATTCGGCAAACAGGAAAAAGCCGAGTTTCATAGAACTGTACTCCGTGTGATAGCCCCCCACCAACTCGGTTTCGCACTCCGCCATGTCAAAAGGTGCGCGGTTGCACTCGGCCAGGGCACACACGAAAAAGATCAGGAATCCCAAAGGCTGCCAAAATACATTCCATTCTAAACCACTCTGCTGCTCCGCAATGGTACGCAGGCTCAGTGATCCCGTGAGCATGATCAGCGCAATGATGGACAAGCCCATCGCCAGTTCGTATGATATCATCTGCGAACTGGCGCGGATGGCCCCGTACAAGGAATACTTGTTGTTGGACGCCCAGCCACCAATCATGATGCCAAAAACGCCCAGTGACACAAAACCCATTACATACAGGATGCCTATGTTCACGTCCGTCACCTGCAAGTCAAGGTTGGCACCAAAAGCAGTCAGCGTGGTGCCCCAGGGAATCACCGCGCTGGTCATGCAGGCCACAAACATAAAAATGCCTGGTGCCAGGATGAACAGCCAGCGTTCGGAGTTCACGGGAATAAAGTCTTCCTTCATGAACATTTTCACGCCATCGGCAATGGGCTGGAGAATGCCATAAGGCCCGGCGCGATCCGGCCCGAGTCGGTCTTGCATGTACGCGGCGATTTTGCGCTCTCCGTAGGTCGAATACGCTGCTATGCCCAGCGTAACCAGAAACAATACGCTGATGAGACCGAGTTTCTCGACCAGCACACTCAGCACTAAAATGGATAAGGTCAGCATATCAACGGACGGTTAAAGCGCCTTCGGCGTAGTGGTTCTGGGAAATGACCGAATGGCGCTCGATCTGTCGCGCGCCTTCTACTGTCCAATCGGCGGTATCTTTGGTTTCAAAACGGCAGGTATTGCAGATGTAATCGTGCACTTCGCCGTAGGTGTCTTTGCGGGCGGTAACGCGGAAAATCTCGTCGCCATACATCCAAACCACCGCTTTGCCGCTGCATTTGTCGCAATTGCGGTGGGCGTCCATGGGGTTGAGGAACCATACGCGGCTTTTGAAACGGAAGGTGCGGTCGGTGAGGGCACCCACAGGGCACACGTCGATGACGTTGCCGCTGAAGTCGTTGTCCACGGCCTTTTCTATAAAGGTGCTGATTTCGGCATGGTCGCCGCGGTTGAGGATGCCGTGTACGCGCTCGTTGGTGAGCTGGTTGGCCACGTACACGCAGCGGTAGCACAGGATACAACGCGTCATGTGCAGCTTGATGTAGGGGCCAATGTCGATTTTCTCGAACGTACGGCGCTCAAATTCATAGCGGGTGCCTGCAGCGCCATGCTCAAACGCAAGGTCTTGCAGGTGGCATTCGCCAGCCTGGTCGCAGATGGGGCAGTCCAACGGGTGGTTGAGCAGCAGGAATTCCACGATGCTGCTGCGGGCATCCAGCACTTCCGGACTCGAAATGTTGGCTACCTCCATGCCGTCTTGCACCATGGTCTGGCAACTGGCCATGAGTTTGGGCATGGGCCTTGGATCCTTTTCAGATCCTTTGGTCACTTTCACGAGGCAGGTGCGGCATTTGCCACCCGAACCCTTGAGGGTAGAGTAGTAGCACATGGCCGGCGGTACAATGTCGCCGCCGATATGGCGCGCTGCATTCAGGATGGTGGTACCGTCGGGCACTTCCACTTCGAATCCGTCTATTTTTACTTTTGGCATGGCCAAGTGTGGTTTTTGTGTAGTATTGCTATTTAGCCAACAGGTGCTGGTCTAAAAAGGTTTTGAGTGGTTGGAGGTTTTTGTGGGTTGGATCGAGATTCCAATGGGTAGTGTTGGTGTAGTCGCGGTTGCGTTCTTTGATTTTTTCCTTTTCATTGTTGGTAGTGCCCAACAAGGTTTCCAGGTAAGCGTAAATTTTGGTTTTATTGGCAGGAAGGGTTAAGCTTTTACCAGGTAAAGTAGAAATGCACTGTTCAAAGGAAGACCAACAATCGAGTATGGGCTGATTTTCGGGGTTAATGATGGTTTCCAGCAGGTTTTCCAATGTTCCTTGACCATGGTTGTCGGGCCAAAGATACAGTTGCGTATCGAAAGGAAAATCGGGAATGTCTATGGTTTGGCTAACTTCTTCTAAAGTTTGTGCATAGCTTTCATCCGCGTCAAGAAAAATGATGTTGGTTTCTGCAAATTGAAATTGGGCTTTTTGCTTTTCCCATCCATCATTTGACGTGAAGTACGATTTTCCACCGGTGTATGTTATACCAACAAGCGCCCTGCTAACATCAATTAAACCTTGGTTGCTTCTTTTCAACTCACATTTTTTTTTGTCGACTTCAAAATTGTACCATTGCTTTATTAAGTCACATAAAAAGACTTGATCTGCGATCCCCTCGACGAAAATACGAATAGATACTTGATTCATAGTCCAAAATTAGCCTCTGGTTTCAAATTCAGTATTTAACGCATGTTCCAACTGTCCATAACTAAAAGAATTGGCCACCACTTTGCCGTCTTTGTTTTCAAGCAACGTATAATTCCTAACTTCATCTCTCAAGTGCGCCATATCCGCATCCTCAAACACCTCCACAAACTTCTGTTGGCACTCTAAACTATGCGTTGTCATGAACAACTGTACCTCGTTCAACTCGGCGGCTTTAATTACTGCTTTCAGGAAGCCCTTCATGCGCGAGTGGTGAATGCCGGTATCGATTTCGTCGATCATGAGGCGTTCGCCCTGGAAATGTCTCAATTCAAGAAGGATAAAAAAGAATCTGAGGACGCTTTCCCCAAACATGCTTATTGGTTCAATCTTATCCTTATTTGTCAAGGCGAAAAAAATGTTATCAAGTTCATTTATTCTCCTGACTTCTATATCGTCTAAATCATGTATTAAAACACTTTTCAAAGTTGACAACAGGTCTTTTTTGGGACGAATATCTTTCCCAATAACATTAAAATACTCGGCAACTATATCTTCCTGATTAGGAATTGAAGTATATATCAAAGGAAGTTTAACCGATTCAGGATTTTGTGCAAAATAATATTCATAAATACCAGCAGTTTCAATTTTTTCCTGAAATGATTTTTCGTTATTAAGGTTTTTTATACTGTTTAATTCGATTTTTATATGGGATTCGAAAAGTTGGTGTACGAAAGCAAGGTACCTTCCATCATTATTTGAATCAAAGAAAGTTTCTTTTGGGTTATAGATATAAGCCAAATTTTCATCGATAAATCCCGATCTAATTTTACGTGGTGGGTTTGTGCCTAAAAATTTGAAAGTAATATTATTGAAATTAAAAATGTTTTCTGTCTCTACTTTCGCATTAAGTTTTATCTTTATCTCATTTTTTTCAGATGGGGCCGTAACTTTATGGAGGGCAGTAATTGCCAAATCATTTTTCAAATCATTAATGAAAAACTCCAAAATGTTTTCATTTGGAAACTCTACGCCTATTCTTTCTCCATTACTACTAAATTTAAATTTTGGGGCTACTTTAATCCCCCTATTCATCAAAGTCTTGTGAAATGCGGCCATGCAAGCGCGCCGATCCGTCTTGAACGTCAGCGCCTCCAGCAGTGAAGTTTTACCCACATTGTTGTCACCAGTCACAAGATTGAACTGCCCGATGTTTTGCAACTCGAGCGATTCGAACTTCTTAAAGTTCTCAACCTTGAAGTAGGTGAGGTGTTTTGCAGGCATTATCGTCTCAATTTATGCCACAACAGGCTCCCGCACCAATCCATAATTCCTTTCCATACACAACTTCGGCTCTTGCACGTGCCACTCAAACTCTTCGCGGAAATGTCGGATGGCTGCCGCTACTGGCCATGCTGCGGCATCGCCGAGCGGACAAATGGTGTTGCCTTCAATCTTTTTGGCTACTTCCACCAGCAGGTCGATGTCGCTCAGTTTGCCCTGGCCGTTTTCCATGCGCCACAGCACTTTTTCCATCCAGCCTGTGCCTTCGCGGCAAGGCGAACATTGGCCACAAGACTCGTGCCGGTAAAAACGGGTAAAGTTATAGGTGTTGCGCACCACGCACTGGTCTTCGTCGTACACAATAAAGCCGCCGGAACCCAGCATGGAGCCGCTAACGAATCCGCCGTCGCCGAGGCTTTCGTACGTCATGAGGCGTTGCTCGCCATTGGCTGTTTTGCCGATGAGGAAGTGTGGCAAAATGGGCACGGAAGAACCGCCGGGCACGCAGGCCTTGAGTTTTTTGCCATTTTTGATGCCGCCACAGTATTCGTCGGAATAAATAAACTCTTCCACCGGTACGCCGAGTTCAATTTCGTACACGCCTGGTTTGTTGATGTTGCCGCAGGCGCTGATGAGTTTGGTGCCGGTGCTTTTTCCGATGCCAATTTTGGCGTATTCCTCGCCGCCGTCGTTCACAATGGGCACTACTGCTGCAATGGTTTCCACGTTGTTTACCACCGACGGGCAATCCCAAACGCCCTTAACGGCCGGAAAGGGCGGCTTGATGCGCGGGTTGCCGCGTTTGCCCTCCAGGCTCTCGATCAGGGCCGTCTCCTCGCCGCAGATGTATGCACCTGCGCCCGGACTCACGTACAGATCCAGATCGTACCCCGAACCCAGGATGTTTTTGCCGAGCCAGCCGGCTTGGTAGGCTTCCGCGATGGCGCGCTCCAGGATGTGTACGATCCAGGAATACTCGCCGCGGATGTATATATAAGAGGTGTTGGCGCCCAGGGCGAAACTCGACACGATCATGCCCTCAATGAGCAGGTGCGGAATTTTTTCCATCAGAAACCGGTCTTTGAAAGTGCCTGGCTCCGACTCGTCGGCGTTGCACAGCAGATAACGCGGCACCCCTTCCGGTTTGGCCAGAAACGACCATTTCAGGCCCGTGGGAAAGCCGGCGCCGCCCCGGCCCCGAAGACCCGATTTTTTTACTTCTTCCACCACTTCGTCGGGCGACATGTGCTTCAGCGCCTTTTCCACACTGCGGTAACCGCCGTTTTTGCGGTATACATCCAGGGTATGAATGCCTTCGATGTGGGCGTTTGCAATCAGTAATTTTCTGCCAGGCATAAAAATTTATTCCGCTTCTTGTTCAAAAATAGAAAGCAATTCGGTTTTGAGGCGCACGGGTTCAAGCACCACACTTTCAAACGATTCGTTGGGGAAAACAGCCACCAACAGGCCGTCGTGTTGCATGTCGTCGAGCCACATCATCAATTCGTTGAGGTCAAGTGCCTCGGTGTTGTATTCTTTTTCCCAGCCGGCGGCCGAGCTGAAACGTTCGGCAAAAACCTTGTCGGGAAAAAGCGGAATCACATCGCCGATGCTGTCGTCGCTGAGCAGGGCCCAGCCGTCGGCATCACACAAGCCGTAAACCTCTTCAGTGTCTACCACTGTTTTGAGGAAATAATTGTAGCGTTTTTCTCCGGGTCGGCGGCTGATGCGCTCGATGTCGGCTGTGCTGATGTGTCCCATGACGCAATCGTTTTGGGTGAAAAAAATATCAATGCATGCGCCAGGTACCCTTTTGGATGTTGCCGGCGCGACAATCTTCAATAAACTGGTCTATTTTGGCTTCATTGAGGTGTTCGTGGTAAAATTCGCCCACTTGCATCATGGGGGCGTACCCGCAAGCGCCAAGGCATTCCACTTCTTTGATGGTAAAAAAGCCGTCAGCAGTGGTTTCTCCTGTTTTGATGCCTAATTGTTGCTGGGTATACGAAATAATGCGCTCGGCACCTTCAATGGCGCAAGGGCCGGTATGGCAAAATTCGAGCACGTACTTACCCACTGGCTCAAAGTTGTACATGCTGTAAAAAGTAGCCACTTCGTAAACTTCAATGGCATGAATGCCCAACACTTCCGCTACATGATCCATGGCTGGTACGCTTAACCAACCGGCATTTTCCTCTTGAGCCAAATGCAGCAGGCGCAAAATGGCGCTTTTCTGTTTGCCCTCGGGGAATTTCTGCATGATCGCGCGCGCTTCCGCTGCGGTTTCCGGCGAAAACTGGAAAGGCGGGGCATCGGCGGTGGATGGGTGGCTCATGTTGTGGTGTGGATTTGTTTATTTGTGGATTTGTTTAGGCGTCCAGTTCTCCGGCAATGACGTTCATGCTTGACATGGTCAGGATGGCGTCGGACAGCATGGAGCCTTTGATCATTTCAGGATACGCCTGGTAAAAAATAAAACACGGACGGCGGAAATGCAAACGGTAGGGTTGGCGGCCGCCGTCGCTGACCAAGTAAAAGCCCAATTCACCGTTTCCGCCTTCTACTGCGTGGTACACTTCGCCTTTTGGCGACGGCACCTCACCCATCACCACCTTGAAGTGGTAAATAAGCGCCTCCATCTTGGTGTACACGTCGTTTTTATCCGGCAAATAATAATCGGGCACTTCTGCATGGTAAGCGCCTTGTGGCAGGTTATCGTATGCCTGATGGATGATGCGCAGGCTCTGACGCACTTCCTCCTGGCGCACCATAAAGCGGTCGTAGGTATCGCCGTTTTCCCCGACTGGAATAATGAACTCAAAGTCCTCGTAGCTGCTGTAGGGTTCCATTACCCGCACATCGTAATCAATGCCCGCCGCGCGCAGGTTTGGCCCGGTGAAGCCCCATTCCAGGGCGCGGTTGCCTTCAATGGGTCCGGTACCGATGGTGCGGTCCATGAAAATGCGGTTGCGTTCGAGCAAACGGTTGAATTCTTCGTAGCGCTTGGGGAACGTTTTCAGGAAATCTTTCAGCAACGTGTGAAAACGGGGCGAGAAGTCGCGTTCCATGCCCCCAATCCGGCCAATATTGGTGGTCAGGCGGGTGCCACACACCTCTTCAAACAGGTCATAAATGCGTTCGCGTTCCTGAAACATGTAGGTAAAACCCGTCAGGGCACCCGTATCCACGCCAATCACCGTGTTGCAGATGAGGTGGTCGGCAATGCGCGACAGTTCCATGATGATCACGCGCATGTACTGGGCACGCTTGGGCAGTTCCACCTCAATGAGCTTCTCCACCGTCATGTGCCAGCCCATGTTGTTGATGGGCGAGGAGCAGTAGTTCAGGCGGTCGGTGATGGGGGTAATCTGGTTGTACGGACGGCGTTCGGCCAATTTTTCAAAAGCCCGGTGGATGTACCCGATGGTCTGTTCCGCCGATACAATGCGCTCGCCGTCCATTTTCAGGACGTTCTGAAAAATACCGTGGGTAGCCGGGTGTGTAGGCCCCAGGTTCAGCGTCGCGAGTTCGCCGTCGAAATTATCAAGCGAAGAGAAGTAAGATTGTACTTGCATCTTTTTTGGATTCGGGTTTAATCAAACTCGCGTCCCACATGGCCGTCGCGGCCAAAGAAACGATCGTCTTTATCGGTGCGGGTGCCGTCTTCCAGTCGGTACTCTTTGCGCATGGGAAACACGTCGAGGTCGTCTACGTTGAGGATGCGCTTGAGGTTGGGATGGCCAGTAAACAGCACGCCGTAAAAGTCATAGGTTTCGCGCTCCATCCAGTTGGCGGTGGGCCACACGGTGGTGGCGGTAGGAATAACGGGGTCGTTGACTGGGAAAAACACCTTGATCCGGAAACGGAAATTGTGCGGGAAGCTGTGGAGATGATACACCACGCCCAATTCTTTGTCTACGTTGTTCGGATAGTGGATGCCGCAAAGGGAAGTGAGGAAATTGACCTGCAGCTCCGGATCGTTTTTCACAAATTCCAGCATAGGGATGATCTGTTCGCGGGTGGTTTCCAGCGTCAGCATGCCGTGCGGCTCACTGTGGTCCAGCACAGCCTCCTGAAAATGGCGTTTGATGGCCGCAAAAACGATGTCGTTGTTCAGTTTCATTACCCGATTTGGTATTTATCCAACAAATGCTGGTATTCTGGCGAAAAACGGCGGCGCAAGGGTTCGTTTTTCACCAACTCCTGAATTTTCATGACGCCATCAATAATTTGTTCTGGACGGGGCGGGCAACCGGGCACGTATACATCCACGGGTATGACTTTGTCGATGCCCTGCAACACGGAGTACGTGTCGAAAATGCCGCCCGAACTGGCACAGGCGCCCACGGCAATAACCCATTTGGGCTCGGCCATTTGGGTGTACACCTGTTTGAGTACCGGACCCATTTTTTTGGCAATGGTGCCCATGACCATCAAGAGGTCAGCCTGCCGGGGAGAGAACGACAGCCGTTCCATGCCGAAGCGCGCCAAATCATAGTTGGTGCCCATGGTGGCCATGAACTCAATGCCGCAGCAAGAGGTGGCAAATGGTAATGGCCAAATGGAGTTGGCGCGGGCCAACCCGATGGCTTTGGAAAGAGAGGTGGCAAAAAAGCCTTCGCCACCGTATCCATCGGGCATGGGAGCTGAATGTACAGACATGACCTGGTCGTTTTATCGTTCAATAAACAGTTGTGCGTTGGATAAACCGGCGATTACCGATCCCATTCCAAAGCGCCTTTTTTCAGAATGTAATAGTAGCCAATCAAAAAAATACCCACAAACAACAGCACGGCAAGGAAACCTTGCATCCCCATTTCCCGGAAATTGACGGCATATGGGTAGAAAAAGATCACTTCCACGTCGAACAGCACAAACAGGATCGCGGTCATCAAGTATTTAATCGATACCGGAAAACGAGCGTTGCCTTGTATGTCAATGCCACACTCAAAATTCTCATCTTTGCGCTTGCTGTGGCGGAGCGGACCCAACAGGTGCGTCACTACCAACACAAATACCACAAATCCAATGGCTACCAAAGCCTGCAAAACTACTGGAAAATACCCGGACGGCTCCATATGTTGATTTCAGTAAATTTAAAACAAAACGCCCGATCAAACGGACTGTTCACGGTTCAAAACATTATTTTGTGCACTAATCGCTTGTGCTGCGCAAAGGTATATCAATTACCATTAATTGTGCGTCAACCAACAGACAAGTTTGCACTGCCGCTTAATTAGACCAATTCTACATCTCAACTCCTCAACTCCTCAACTCCTCAACCC
>JBMOHO010000052.1:0-14759 GCA_049317805.1 Saprospiraceae bacterium | reverse complement strand
GCGAAGCGTGAAGTCATCCATTTCCCACAGATCCCAACAAATGGCTTTCGCGCCCATTTTCCCGAACAGCTAAGGCCACGAACTGTTTCACAGCAACGTACAACTCCGCATTCCCAATTCCGCATTCGAAAAGTAGCGCGGGCGAGACTTGAACTCGCGACCTTGCGATTATGAATCGCATGCTCTAACCAGCTGAGCTACCGCGCCATAAGGTACTTTTTCAAAAAGCGGGGCAAAGGTACGCCGAATTTTTTATTCATCCTATGAAAATTTTCACAGGATGAATAAATGACTGAACAAGCGCTAAGGTTTGATTTTGGCTTCTAATTGCGTGGCTGCGTTTTCGCGGATGATTTCTTCGCGGGTGCGGTAGGGGACATCGTTGAGGAGGAGCATAAAGCTGTCGCGTTTGGCCGCAAAAGCGGCGAGCGGCTCACCTGTCAGGGGTGTTGCGTTGGGCAGGTTGAGGCGGAGGTGATCCACCTGGTTGCCATTTCGCCAGAACCGGAAGCACACGTGCGGGCCGGTAGCCAGGCCGGTAGAACCCACGTACCCAATCACTTGTCCCTGCATGACGTGTGCACCTCGGCGGATGCCTTTGGCGAAACCCCGCATGTGCAGGTATTGGGTTTCGTAGGTTTGGTCGTGGCGAATTTTCACGTAATTGCCATTGCCGCCTTTACGGCCAGCCTCTTCTACTACGCCGTCGGACACAGCAATGATGGGCGTACCGTAGGGCGCTGCATAGTCGGTGCCGTAGTGTGCCTTGTGGTATCCGAGCACGGGGTGCAGGCGGTTTTGGCTGTATCGGCTGGAGATGCGGGAATATTTGACCGGCGCTTTCAGAAAGGCTTTGCGGGCGGGGCGGCCCTCATAGTCGAAGTAGTCTACCCGTTTATCCTGGCCTGGGTTGAAAAAGGCAAAAAACTCTTCGCCGTCGCGTTCGTACACAGCAGCCAGGATTTGGCCGGTGCCCACTTCGCGGCCTTCGACGATGTGTTTTTCGTAGACCACTTTGAATCGGTCGCCCTGTTTTTGGCGGTAAAAATCCACCTGGGTAGCCAGTACATCAATCAGGCCGTCGGCAATGGCATCGTTGAGGCCGTTGTCGGTCATGGCTTGCCAAAAGCTGGTTTCCAGCATGCCGGAAGAGGCGGCTAGTTCGGTTTTCACATCGCGTTGAATGCGCTGAACGGCGTAAGGTGCCGTCAGTTGAAACAGGATGTATTCGTAAGGAGACGGTTCGTACACCATGAACTCCGGCGCGGTGCCGGGCGTGCGGGTCAGGAAATTGAGCATTTTGCCCACGCGCATGCTGGTCAGGCTGAAAATGTCTTTGCTGTGGAGGATGAGTTGGTTGACGCCTTCAGCAGTCATGCCTTGTTCCAGCAGCATGGAACCCAGAATATCGCCGCGTTGTAGTTCGTATTCAAACAGCTTAAAGGCATCCAGCGAAAAGCCCCATCGAACGTTGGTGGGTTGTACGGGTAAGGTGTTGAGTTCGGGCTCGGCGAGCATCAGCGCTGCGGCTTCTCTTGTTTCTTTGTTTTGCAGGGGGGCGATTAAAAGGCCCGCGCTGAGGGCTGCGCATCCGGCAATCACCCAGCTAATGCGTCGGGTGCTGCGGAAACGCGGCCGCTGTTGCGGCGTTGTTTCTTCCATGTTCAAATGTACCGTAGTTGTGTAAGCTGATTACTATATCCCATCGGTGGGAGCGCAGCAAAAATAGAGCGGCGTTTTCGGAAACAAGTGATATCGCAAAAATTAATTTGTTAAAGTTCTTGAATTCGCCCGAATGCTCGCTCTAAACGCCTGTTTTTGGGGGTTTAGTACCGGTAAGGAGATGTAATTTTTCCTGCGCCAGTCTTTTTATATCTTCGCCGTTGCTATGAAAAATGAAGAATTGCTCGGTTATTTTTTGGAAATGGATCTGTTTCGCGCCGTTCCACATCCTGTGTTGGTGCACTTGGCCGAACGCAGCGAAACGGTGCAATACGCCGCTGGCACGCCGGTTTTTGCAAAAGGAGAGCCGGGAGAAGCCCTGTTCCTCATCCTGTCGGGTAGCGTAAAAGTGCACGACGGCGACTATACGGTGACCCACCTCCACAGGGGCAGTTGCATCGGCGAAATCGCGCTGATTGATGAAGGGCCCCGGTCAATGTCGGTGACTGTCACCGAAGCGGGCGCGCTTGCCCGCATAGAGCGAGAGACGTTTTTCGACGTTTTTCACCAGCATCCGGAAATTATGCAGCGCATGGTGGCCCTGCTCACCCGGCGTTTGCGCCAGCAAACAGACCAATTGGTGGAACAGCTCCGCCGCCGCGAAGACGAGTTGAATGACCTCGTGCATGTGCGCACCGCCGAACTGCTCCAGCGCACCGAAGAAGCCAACTCTTTGCGCGTGCAGGCCGAGGCCCAAATGCTGGAGGCTGAACGCCAACGCCAAAGGGCCGAACAAAGCGAACGGGCCGAACAGCAGTTCCTGGCCAACATGAGCCACGAAATCCGCACACCCATGAATGCCGTCATCGGCATGACCCGCCTGTTGATCCAGAAATCGCCGAAGCCCGACCAGATGACTTACCTCGACAGCATCCGGCAAGCCTCGGAGTCGCTGCTGGTCATCCTGAACGACATATTGGACATCTCCAAAATACAGGCCGGCAAATTGGAACTGGAACAAGCCGACTTGCAGGTAGGCGCCGTGATGGATCGCGTCAGATCAACCCTGAAGTTCCGCGCTGAAGAAAAGGGACTGGTTTTTCGCTTCGATGTGGATCCTCAACTGCCCGAACACCTCGTCGGGGACCCGGTTCGCTTGCAACAGGTGCTCATGAACCTGGCCGGAAATGCCATCAAATTTACCGAAAAAGGGCACGTGTTGGTGCAAGCCAGCCTGATGGAATCGGCCGACGACCGCCGCCGCGTCCGTTTTTCTGTATCAGACACAGGCATCGGCATGTCGGAAGCACAACTTCAGGTGGTGTTCGACAGCTTTAGGCAGGCCTCAGGCGACACCACCCGCAAATACGGCGGCACGGGCCTGGGCCTCAGCATTGCCAAGCAATTGGTGGAATTGTTCGGCGGTACACTCGAAGTGCGCAGTACACCCGGTGCCGGCTCGGAATTCTGGTTCATCGTCGACCTGCCGGTTGGAGCCGCTGCTGCCGAGTCGGAGGAACTGCCAGCCGATGTCGTGAGGCATTTGCGTGGCTTGCGCATCCTGGTGGCTGAAGACAACAGCATGAACCGCGTGGTAGCCGTAGAAACCCTGCAACTCCTGATCCCTGATGTGCACGTGGAAACGGCTGAAAACGGTCGTGAAGCGTTCGAAAAAGTGCAATCGGGCCATTTTGACGTGGTGCTGATGGACGTGCACATGCCTGAATTAGACGGCATGGAGGCTACACGTTCTGTACGCGCGCTTTCCGGCCCGGTTTCTAAAATTCCCATCATTGCATTCACCGCTTCTGTTACGCGCAAAGACGTGCAACTGTGCTTTGATGCGGGCATGAACGCCTGCGTACCCAAACCGTTTCAGGACGCAGAGCTGCTCAGGGCGCTTTTGGAGGTCACGTCGACCGATGCGCGCGGAAAGGATGGCAGCGGCCCCGACGACCTGTTCGCGTTTTTCAAAAAACAGGCGGGCGACAAACCAGAGCGCATACAGAAATACATCGATCTGTATCTCGCTTCGGCTGTTGCAACCCTGGAAACCATTCGATCAGCGCAGGTCAATGGTGACGCCACCGCCTTGCACCGGGCTGTTCACACCGTGAAACCTCAACTGAAAATGATCGGGATGGATGCGCTGGCAGAAGAAGCCTTCAACATTGAGGAATATCTCAAAGCCGGGCAGTCACCAGAGTCGATCCGGCTGGCGCTGGATACCCTGGTGCGTGGACTGGAAGACACCACAAAGCAGTTGCAGGCGCATCGGAAAGTGGGGTGAATTGACAGTTTGAAGGCTGTGAACCCGACAATTTCAAAAGATATATTTACATTTGCGCACAATTTTCACAACGATGTCGGATAAAAAAACAGTTTTTTTGGTGGATGATGATCCGTTTTACACCTCCATGTTGGCCGATCACCTTGAAGACCGGGGGTATACGGTACAAAGTTTCGGCACAGGAGAAGCCTGTTTGGCGCAATTGGAGGAAAAACCGGATGTGATCATCCTTGATTACTACCTGGACAGCAATGTGCATTCTGCGCAAAACGGACTTGAGATCCTGAAACTTATCCACAAGCAGTCGCCCGAACAAATGGTGATCATGCTTTCCGGGCAAGAACATTACGGCATTGCCCTGCAAACCCTTGCCAAAGGCGCGGTGCAATATGTGATCAAAGACCAAGAGGCTTTTGGGGAAATTGATAAAGCATTAGAAGCTTTCGTGTAAAAAACGTACTGCTCAAAACGAAAACCAAACCAACACTGAATGAAATGTTTTGCCCTATTGACAGGGTGCTTTTGCGCCATTTCTGCCTCATTGTACGGGCAGGATAACCACTATGAAAGCTTGCAATTGGGCTCTAAAAACGCCCTGCTTAGCGGTGCCGCACTTTCACACTGGGTAGACCCTACAGCCGTGGTGCACAACGCCGCCACCATGATGGACGCCAAAGAAGCGGGTATTGCGTTTAACTCCACCACCGGCGGTTTTGATAAAATACGCTTTGATAATGGCTTAGGCGAAGGGGTAGACATCAAAACGAGTGACTTTCAACTCTATCCGGGCCTGATTGCGGCTGACTTGCCCTTGTTCAAACAAGCCGATAAGTACCGCTTGGGCATCGCCATTTTTGCCCGCGTCTCTGATCGTACCCGGTTTACCAACCGCAGTACCCAGACACAAAACATCATCAACGATGTGGAAATGCCCGGAAGCGAAACGTACATCGGCCAGTACACCCTTGACATTGATGTCAGAGAAACCACCGCGGCCATGGGCTGGGCAATGCGCCTGTCGGAGCATTGGTCTGCGGGCGTAACCGCTATGACGCTCATACGCAACCAGCGCTACCGCGAAAATTTCAACGCCAATGCGATTGCCGACCCGGCATTAAGCCCAACGGTGGACGTGGTGTCCAGCGAGTCGGACATCAGCATGAAGCTCAATTACTTATTGCTGCAAGCAAAAGGCAGCCTGGCCTGGCACAAAGGCCCCTGGAACCTCGGCATAGTGCTCACGGCGCCCAGCATGAAAATGTTCAGCAATGGTGACATGCTCGCCCAGATTGAGCTAACAAACATTCGCCCGGTCGACAGCCTCAACCGCAGAAGTTATTTTGCAAGTACCTACCTGGAAAAGCTCAAGCCTAAATTTAAGTACCCCATCTCGCTGAGTGTGGGCGTGTCGCGCAGTTTTGATGATGTGGTGTTGTCGGCAGCAGGTACCTTTTACGGCAACATTGACCGATATGTGGTGGTCGATCCGGGAGATGCCTCTTTTTTGCAGCCGCCTACCGAAAACAACATCATTTACACCCAGCGGTTTCTGGAAGTGTGGGCCAGCAACCGCCCTTTGGTCAATTCCTCCATATCGGCTGAATGGATGCTCAATCCGCTTACTTCGCTGATGGGCGGTTTGAGAACCGATCTGCACTATGCCGAATTCATTGAGCCCATACCGTTGGGTTTCCAGCTGCCCAAAAAAATATGGAACCGCTACCACTTCAATGTCGGCGCTTCGCTCAACGGCAAACGCAGCCGCTGGATTTTCGGGGTGCAGTACTCACACGGGCAAGCCGATGATTACCGACAGCCGTACAGTTTTGACGGCGCTGCTGAAAACAATTTGCTCCAGGGGGTGCGTTCCAAAGGAAATATTCGGGCCAATGGCCTCACCGGTATTGTTAGTTTCCTCTTTTACGTAAACCGACCGACGGAAGAAAATTAAGATTTTTTCAATGGTGAAGGCCCGGATTTGTGCCTTCACCATTGAAAAAACCTGAGAAATGTGTAATGTTTATTACAGAGGTGTAACTTATTTGAATCATAGACCAATATATTGTATAGATTCAGGCATGAGGTGCGCTTCTGCAAAACGGATGGCGGTTTGGAAACGTTCTCTTGCCTTTGATCGCTAAATAACCCACAACCTTTTCTTTATGTCAAGGCTTTTTTTCATTGCCGGGTGCCTGTTTGGTGCCTGTTTTCCTTTACACGCTCAAGACAACCATTACGAAGCCATGCAATTGGGCTCCAAAAACGCCATCCTGAGCGGGGCTTCTTTGTCGCGTTGGGTTGACCAAACTGCCGTGGTGCACAATGCCGCCACCATGATGAACGCCGGCGAACCAGGCATCACCATCAACGCCACCACAGGTGGGCATGAACAGATTCATTACAAAGACGACGGAGGAAATGAGTCTAACATAGACATCAACGACACGCAAGTGTACCTGGGATTGATCGCTGCAGACGTGCCGGTGTTTAAAAATCCGGAAAAAAACCGTTTGGGTGTGGCCATTTTTGCCCGGGTAGCCGACCGCACCCGCTATACCAATCGGGTGAACCGCATGGAAAACATCATCAATGAGGTAGACATGCCGGGCGTGGAAACCTACATCGGACAGTATTCGCTTGAAACCGAAGTGAAGGAAACCACCTGTGCCTTGGGTTGGGCAACAAGGCTGTCGGATCACTGGTCTGCCGGCCTTGTCGCCGCGGTGCTGATCCGCAACCAGCGCCATCGTGAAAACTTCAACGCCAATGTGCTGGCCGACGCCACGCAGAATCCGGTGGTGGATCTGGTATCCAGTTTCTCGGACATCAACATGAAACTCAATTTCGTCATGCTGCAAACGAAAGGGAGTTTGGCCTGGCAAAATGGCCCCTGGAACCTCGGCGTGGTGCTCTCTGCGCCCACCCTTAGCGTTTGGACGGGCGGCGACATGGTTGCCCAACAGGAACTAACCAACTTTGAGTCGGCTGCCGGTGGTGAGCGAAGCAATTATCTGGTGAGCGCCTATCTTCAAGAACGCAAGCCCGTTTTTAAATACCCGTTTTCGTTTGGCGTGGGGGTGTCGCGCCAATTGGATGCCGTGGTCTTGTCGGCATCTGGTACGTATCATGGAAAGATCGAACGGTACATCATGGTGGATCCGGCCGATGAACCTTTTTTGCAACCGGTGGCGGCCGAAAACAGGCTGTATACCCCGGGTTTTTTGGACGTGTGGAGCAGCAACCGTCCGGTGGTGAACAGCGCCGTGTCGGCAGCATGGATGTTGTCTCCGAAAATATCGCTGATGGGCGGTTTTCGTACCGATTTGCACTATGCGGAAGATAAACATCCTTTACCGGAAGGATTCCAACTGGCGAAAAAATTGTGGAACCGGTACCACTTCAACGCCGGTGCTGCGCTCAGTGGCCAGCGCGCGCGCCTGGTTTTCGGGGTTCAGTACTCGCTCGGACAGGTTGATGGTTTTCAGCAACGCTACACTTTGAACAGCCCTGCTGAGGAGAATTTATTGAAAGGGATGCCTTCTGCGGGCAGCATTCGGGCCAATGGCATTACGGCAGTGGTGAGTTTGCTGTTTTTCATGAATCAAGTTGCGCTGGATTGAAAGTGTTCTATTGATTTCATCTGTTGCCATCGCGTTTGAAAAACACAAACCCGTTTTTCCGACCAATTTCCTTCAATTCCGGGTAAACCGCCAGATCAGCCGCGCGATGCACCTTCGTACATACGTAAACGTCTTTATCCACCGGTCCGCGCAACAGCCATTCCTTGTCGTAGCTGTCCGGATTATCCGGTTTTTGTTTGTTTCCATAAAACAGGTGTACATACGATTTGTATCCGTGGGTGATCAGGTAGGCGTCTTCAGTCGATTTGGACTGAAAAAACTCGACTGCTGCGCGTTGCGAGTAAGACTCCACCCGGCCAATGAAAAACACCAGCGTGAGCATGATGAACACCCCCATGCCACCGTACAGCCGCCAGAAAGCTTGCTCTTTCTTCCCCTGGTGGTAAGTCCAGAAAAACCACAGCAACAGTGCCATCAGAAATACCCCTGCCAGCATTTCCAGTCCGCTCCAATGCACATCGGCCTCCAGGTTGCCTTGGGCAAAAGGATCCTTCAGCACCTCTTTCAACTGTTCAGCGTGCGGCATCACGAGGGGGAGTGCCAGGGTAGCTGCTATGTACACCCCGCCAATGAGCACGATCATCAGCTGCATCCAGGGCGCAAACCGGATTTCGCTGCGGATGATGCGGTATGCCACCAATGCGGCCAGGTAAGTGAGCGGGAAATAGCACATGGATGAATAATGCACTATTTTGGACTGCACGATCGAAAACAGGATGAGCACCACCCAAAACAACATCTTCATCCAGCGGCGAAAGTCGGCCTGCTGCTCTGTGGCGTCGGCAGGCAGTCGGAAAAACGCACGAAACGCAAACACCGAGGCCGGAAAACAACCCAACAGCAACACCACAAAATGGTAGCCCGGGAAACCCTTGTGCCCGGCGTCAGGCGTGCTGAACAGCCGGTATTGGTACTTGTTGAATTCGTGGATGAACCAGGGCCCGTTTTTCAGGGTCTCCAATCCGTACCAGGTGAGCGTCACCAGCGTAGCAGCCACCGTAAACACCAAAAAATGCTGCACACCTGCATACCAGCGGAAGCGACTATACACCCAGTACACCCCCATCGTGAGCGCTGCAATCAGAAAAGCCACCGGCCCCTTGGTGAGCACGCCCATACCCACAATAAAGCCGCCGACAAACAGGTACACCCACGGATTGCGGGTGAGCGCCATGCCCGTAAAGCCCTCTTTTTTCCAGTAAAAAAGAATAAAAAGATACAATCCCAGGAAAATAAACAGGTTGAACCACGGATCTATGATGCCCGACTTGAAGTACAAAAACGGCAACACAGACCCGAAATACGTGCCTGCCCAGAGGATGCCAAACCGGTCGTCGTACAGTTGGCGGCCCATACGAAACAACAAGGGCAACGTGAGTACCCCGCACAAAGCGTTGGGCAGCCGCGCCGCAAATTCGCCTACCCCAAACAGGTGCATGCCCAGCGACTGCAGCCAGAAAAAAAACGGCGGTTTCTCCCAAAAGGGCAAAAAATTCACGTATACCCGCCCGTATTCGCCCAGCAGGAGCATTTCGCGGCTGATTTCGGCGAAATTCACTTCGTCCCAATCAAACAAATGCACGCCGCCGAGACCCGGCACGTAGAACAACAAGGCAAGGAGGGCAAAGTATAGGGCGTATCTGGGTTTCATGGCGAATGCGGAATTGGGAATGCGGAATGCGGAATTGGGGCGAAAGTAGGGGATTGGCGGGGTATTTTTGATTGGGGTGTTGCAGAAAGGAAATGGAGGGCGCATCTTTGCTGGTAATGGCAGTGCTTGTTGACCACAATGTTGCCAAAAAAAAACAACAACAATGTCGTTATCTCAACCCTTTTTAAACGAACTCAGGCAAGAGGCTGCCGTCACCAGAAAGTACCTGGAGTGCTGATCAATGAATATGAATAAATACGTTGTTTTATGTAAAATGTTTAAATATGAGTAATATTATACCCCTGTTCAATGTGCAACCTTTGCCTCCATGAACGCCAAAAATTCCTGTACTTTTGCACCGGTTTTCAACAACACACAACTACTTCGATGCTTTCAGTTAACAATGTGGCGCTGCAATTTGGCAAACGGGTGCTTTTCGACGAGGTCAATCTAAAATTTGTAAAAGGCAACTGCTACGGCGTGATCGGGGCAAATGGCGCTGGCAAATCGTCTTTTCTCAAAATATTGTCCGGTACGCTCGACAGCAACCGCGGATCAGTAGACATCACCCCCGGCGAACGCATGGCCGTGCTCAGCCAAAACCACTTCGAGTTTGACCCCTACACCGTGATGGATACCGTAATCATGGGGCACCGCCATTTGTACGACATCATGAAGGAGAAAAACGCCATTTATGATAATCCGGACGCCACAGAAGCCGAATCCCTCCGCGCCGCCGAACTCGAAGCGGAATTTGGCGAAATGAACGGCTGGATGGCCGAAAGCGACGCCGCCGAATTGCTCAGCAACCTCGGCGTCCATGAATCCCTGCACTACAAATTGGTGAAAGACCTCGATGGCTCCGACCGGGTGAAAGTGCTCCTCGCGCAGGCCCTGTTTGGCGCACCCGATATCTTGCTCATGGACGAACCGACCAACGACCTCGACGCAGAAACCACCGACTGGCTCTGCGACTTCCTGGCCGACTACCAGAACATCGTCATCGTCGTATCCCACGACCGCCACTTTCTCGACATGGTGTGCACCCACGTGGTCGACGTCGATTTCGGGAAAATACGCATGTACACCGGCAACTATACCTTCTGGTACGAAACCAGCCAGCTCCTCTCGCGCCAAATGGCCGACAAGAACAAAAAAGTGGAGCAAAAACGCCAGGAAATGCTCGACTTCATCGCCCGCTTCTCGGCCAACGCTTCCAAATCCAAACAAGCCACCAGCCGCAAAAAAGCGCTGGATAAACTGAACCTCGAAGACATACAGGTGTCCACCCGCCGTTATCCCTACATCTCTTTCAAACCCGAACGCGAACCGGGCGACATCATCCTGGAAGTGGAAAACCTGTCGAAGAAAAACGAAGAAGGCGAATACCTGTTTCGCAACCTGCACCTCCGCTTCAACAAAGGCGAAAAAATAGCCGTACTCAGCCGCAATGCATCCGCCGTAACCGCCCTGTTCGAGATCCTGGCAGGCGAAGACACCGATTTTGAGGGCCGCTTTCAGTACGGACAGACCATTTCGACCCAGTACCTGCCCAACGACAACAGCGCTTTTTTCTCCGGCGATCAAGACATGAACCTCATCGATTGGCTGCGCCAGTATTCTAAAGAAAAAGACGAGCCGTTTATCCGTGGCTTTTTGGGCCGCATGCTGTTCGCCGGCGAAGAAGTGTTCAAGCGTTCGGGTGTATTGTCCGGCGGCGAAAAAGTGCGGTGCATGATGTCCAAAATCATGCTGGCCAACCCGAATTTTCTGATTTTGGACGAGCCGACCAACCACCTGGACCTGGAATCCATCACGGCGCTCAACAACGGCATGGCCGATTTCACCGGCAACATCATTTTTACTTCCCACGATTACCAGATTTTGGACTCGGTAGCCAACCGCATCATCGAGATTACACCCAATGGCATGGTTGATCAGAACATGAACTATGGCGACTATTTGCACAGCGAACGGGTGCGCGCCCTGCGGGCACAATTGTACGGTGATGGCGTAATGGCGTAATTTTATGCTGCTTTTATTGGGTATTTGCGCTAATCACCGCACTTTTACCCCATGAACAGACTATTGCTCCCTTTTGTCCTCCTGCTGTCGCTCACGCCACTTGCCGCCCAGCAACGGCCTGTCCCGCCCCATTTCGACGCCGAAGCGCCCGACTGGGCCTGGATGTTGCTTGAAGACAAGCCTGATGCCCGGCGTATAGCGGATGCTTACAAGGCTTGGTACAACGTGCGCCCGTTCGAGAAAAACCGGTACACCCAGTTCTACAAACGCTGGATGCAATGGGCCAGACCATACATGCAAGCCGACGGCAGCCTCGTTTTTTCATCCATAGAAGCTCAATCGGAGGCTGAACAGCGTTTGCTGGAAAACCGACAACTTGAGCGAGAAACAGCCCAACTAAAAGGCGCATCAAGTGCTGTTTGGACCTTCCAGGGCCCTAAGGTGCATTTTTTTCCCGATGCCTCCGCCCAGTCGGTAGACCACACCAACATTTACAGTTTCGACATATACGCTGCCGACCCCAACATCCTGTACGCAGGCGGGGAGGCCGGTGGCGTGTGGAAGACCACCGACAAGGGATTGAACTGGACCCTGTTGACCGCAAACGTGCTACACGGCGCGTTTGGAGCAGTCAAAATAAATCCCAAAAACCCGGACGAGGCCTACGCCTGCACCGACGGTAAAATCATCAAAACCACCGACGGGGGCACTACCTGGAATGCCGTATTCGTAGAAACCGGCCTGTGGGTCAACGAAATGTACATCCACGAGGACAATCCCAACATCGTATTGGCCGCCAGCGATCAGGGCTTGCTCCGCAGCGACGACGGGGGTGCCAACTGGGCAAAAACGTTCCCCAATAAAACCTGGACTGTAAAAGTCAGCCCCGCCGACCCCAATACCGTCTGGGCCATTCGGCAACTCGGTGCCAGCTCCGAATTCATGATCTCTACAGATGGCGGACAAAGCTTTTTGCCATCCCTTGGCGGCGGCTGGTGGCAACCTACGGGCAACCGCCAGGTCACCGGTGCCATCATCGCCCCCTGTCCCTCCAAACCAAACAAAATATACGCCTACCTCAGCGGAGAAGGCGATGGCCTGGGCGGCTACATCGGCGTGTTTAAAAGCACCGACGGCGGCCTCTCCTGGGCCAATACCAACCCCAACAACGCCGTAGGACAACCCTACGCCATACCAAACCACACCAACCTGATGGACGCCAACGGCGTAGACTGGTTTTGGCAAGGTTTTTATGATCAGGCTATTGTGGTCAATCCATTGAACGACAACCAGTTGATTACCGGAGGTTGTTCCTGGTTTCGCAGCAACGACGGCGGCGCTACCTGGTTTGGTTACGGCGGCTACGTGAGCAGTGGCGGCATCAGCGGCGACCGGCACCCCGACATCCAGTGGACGGCCGCCGTGGGCAACGAACTTTGGATTGCCTCGGACGGCGGTCTGGTTTACTCCACCAATTTCGGGCAAAGTGTAGCAGGCCGCAACAACGGCATCAGCGGTGCCGCACTTTGGGGCTTCGGCTCCGGCTGGAACGAGGACATCCTCGTCGGCGGCCGATACCACAACGGCAACATGGCCTTCCACGAAAGTTTTCCCAAAGGCACGTACTACGCCATCGGTGGCGCAGAAGCGGCAACCGGCTACGTGAATCCCGGCCCCGAACGCAAAATTTACCACTCCGATATTGGCGGCGACATCATCAAACCCGGATTTGGGAACGGCCTCGGTGGTTTCCCAGTGGGCGCATGGCCCAATGAAAGTTACGCCTATTTTGCCAACTCCGAAATGGAATGGCATCCTGACTGCTGGAACATTGTGTTCCTTGGCAAAGAGAACAAGCTCTGGCGCTCCACCGACGGCGGCACCACGTTTACCGTGTTGCACGAATTTCCCGGCACGGCTGACCGCACGGTGTTCGACATAGAAATCTGTCGGGCCGATCCCAAACGCATCTATGTGTCGCAGTGGAACGGTACAGACGACATGGTACACCGCAGCGCCGACGGCGGCGATACCTGGACCACTTGCGCCGCACTGCCCCTGCCCAACAACAACGACCGGATAAAGCTGGCCGCCGACGCCGAAAACCCCGATGTGCTGTGGGTGGCCGTCACCTACGGATCGAATGGCAAAAAAATATACAAAACCACCGACGGCGG
The DNA here is from genome assembly GCA_049317805.1 of Saprospiraceae bacterium. Taxonomy (GTDB): domain Bacteria; phylum Bacteroidota; class Bacteroidia; order Chitinophagales; family Saprospiraceae; genus M3007. The sequence continues at coordinate 1,313 of JBMOHO010000052.1, read as the reverse complement.
AAATACCTGGCAAAACCTGACCACAACCGCGCTCAACGGCTTGTCCATCAGCAACATAGCTTCCCAATACGGAACCGACGGCGGACTGTACCTTGGCACTACCCAGGGTGCCGTTTTTTACCGAAACAACTCCATGAACGATTGGCAGCCGTACAGCGACGGACTGCCGTTCAGCGCCGAAACCAACCGCCTCAAACCATTTTACAAAACCGGCCTGATCCGCAACGGCTGCTGGAACGCCGGGGTGTGGGAAGCGCCCTTGTTTGAACCCAGCAAGGTGCAGGCCCTGGCCATGGCCGACAAACTGTCGGGATACTGTCCTTCCGACACGTTTTATTTCGACGATCACTCTGTGGTACTGCACTCAGGCGCATCATGGTCCTGGCAGTTTGAAGACGCACAAACCGTGGTCGGCGCCGATACCCGTACCCCGAAAGTGGTGTTTGCGTCCGCAGGCGACAAACAGGTTTGGATGACCCTGACTACGCCACAAGGGGCGTTTACCGACAGCCTTAGGGTGCGTGTGGGCGACGAGTGTGAAACCCTGCTGCCTGAAACGCTGCCGGGCAATGCGTTGGCCCTTGATGGCGTCGGCGACTACGCCACCCTCAGCGCGCCACTCCACCTGCAATCCAACACCGCCACCTTCACCGCCTGGATCAAACCTGCCGCCAACCAGTCCCCGTACGCGGGCCTGCTCCTCTGCCGGGGCGGCAGCACCACGGCGGGCTTGCATTTTGGCGAGAACAATGAGTTGCGTTACATGTGGAACGATGCCAACTGGTGGTGGAACTCCGGTGTGACGCCGCCAGCCGACGAGTGGAGCCACGTGGCGCTGGTCATTGAACCCAACCAGGCCACCATTTATCTGAATGGCGTGCCCACCACCCTCAGCACCACCCACGGCACCGAAGCTTTTGATGCGCCGCTGGTGCTGGGCAGCGACCCCGGCTGGAACGACCGGTTTTTCAAAGGCCTTATCGACGAAGTGTGCGTGTATAATAAAGCGCTGACATTGGAACAAATCCGAGCCGAGATGCACCTTACCCGCACCCATACCAACACAGACGGGCTTGCCACTTATCTCCAGTTCAACGAAGCAAACGGCCCAGCTTTTGACCGTGTGGGCAGCGGTTTTGCTTCCCTGGGCGGCGATGCCAACCGGACAACGTCTACCGTGGCGGTCGGTCCGGGCAGCAGCAGCCAGTTGGCGTTGACCCAGGGTGGCGCGTTTTCGTTTGCCGGCACGGGCGTGACGATCACCCTTTCCCCGGGTGCCGATGATGTACCGGGAACAGTACTGCTCGGTGCAG
>JBMOHO010000051.1:0-14846 GCA_049317805.1 Saprospiraceae bacterium | reverse complement strand
TGAATATTTTGTTTGGTTACTAAAGTATTGTTAGTACTTTTGAAACGATTTTTCTGGGCGTCGGAAATTGCAAAAATCATTTTGCATTCCCGATAGGTTTTCATAAACCTCTCCGGCGCTGCACCTGGAACCCTGGGTTCAATTTTGGCGTTACATCACTGTATTATTTAACCATAAGCAATTTGTTTTATGGACTGGAGACGTCTAAACGGGCAGCGCATTGATCAACCCTTGCTGGAGGCGGTAGAAGCCACCATCAAAAGGGAAATTGCAGCCGGCTACAAACTCAAAGTGTGCATAGGCACTGACTCGCAGGTCATGAGCGAGGAAGTCCATTTTGCCACCGTCATCGTGTTTTTGAGGGAAAAACGCGGTGGCTTCATGTTTATTTCCAACGACAGGAGCCAACGCAAAATGACCCTTCGGGAACGCATGATTTTAGAAGTAGGCCGCTCTGTTGAAGTGGCCTATTCTCTTTGTCACCTGCTCGATGCCTACAATGTGGCCCTCGAAGTGCACGCCGACATCAACACCGACCCGGCGTTTGAAAGCAACGTGGCCCTGAAAGAAGCCATGGGTTACATTTTGGCTATGGGCTTTGAGTTCAAAGCCAAACCGGATGCATTCGCCTCTTCTTCCTGTGCCGACAAGGTGATCTGAGTCGCCCGCAGGCATTGGTTTATTGTGATGCATTTTATCCTCCTTCGGTGTCATTCCGAAAAAGGGGTGGCCTCTTCGCCACCCCTTTTTTCGTCTGTTCCTGTCGTTTGGGCGGAAATAGTACTTCTTTTATCGAACAAGCGCTCAAATTTACCCGAACCTTCGCACCTTCGCAGTGATTTATCACTTGTTTATTTGTCCACTAACTTTTCTATCCATGATGCGTTTTTTGCTCACCTTGGTCGCTGTTTCTGCTTCTTTTGCGGTTTTGACAGCCCAGAATATCCAATATGTCGAATATGACATGCCCAATGGCCTGAAAGTGCTTTTGCACGAAGACCATGCGACACCGATTGTTGCCGTTTCGGTCATGTACCACGTGGGTTCCAAAAATGAAAAGCCCGATCGCACGGGTTTTGCCCACTTTTTCGAACACCTTCTTTTTGAAGGGTCGGAAAATATTGGTCGCGGCAAGTTCGACGATTACATCAACAACGCCGGCGGCAACAACAACGCCAACACCTGGTATGACCGCACCTTCTACTACGAAGTGTTGCCCAGCAACCAGCTTGCACTGGGCCTCTGGCTCGAAAGCGAGCGCATGCTGCACGCCAAAGTGGAAAACGCCGGCATCGAAACCCAGCGCCAGGTGGTGAAGGAAGAACGCCGCCAACGTGTGGACAACCAACCGTACGGACGCCTGCTGGAAGAAGCCATGCTGCGCACCTTTACTGTTCACCCCTACCACCACTCGGTCATCGGTTCGATGGATCACCTCGACGCCGCAGTGGAAGCCGATTACAAACAATTCTACAAAGACTTTTACCGTCCGGACAATGCCATCCTCAGCATTGCCGGCGACATTGACATTGAGCAAACCAAAAAGCTCATTGATGTGTACTTTAAAGACATTCCGAAAGGAAAAGGCGAGATTTTCCGCCCGAAAATTGTAGAACCCGCCCTCACGCGCGAAGTGCGGGATACAGTGTATGACAATGTGCAGTTGCCAGCCGTTATTTACACGTACCGCATTCCGGCACAGGGCACCCCGGATTTTTACGCCGTGCAGATGTTGTCTACGCTGCTCAGCCAGGGCGAAAGCAGCCGCATGAACCGCGTATTGGTCGATGAAAAACAACTGGCCCTTACTTCAGGGTCTTTTCCGCTTGGTTTGGAAGATCCGGGTGCCAACATCATGTTCTCGATCGCCAACATGGGCGTGCAACCCGCCGATCTGGCCAAGGAAATGGACGCCATTTTGAAAGAAGTGCAGACCAACCTGGTGTCGGAAACCGAATTTCAGAAAATTCAAAATCAGATAGAGAACGACTTTGTGACCGCCAACAACGCCGTTGTGGGCATTGCCGAAAACCTGGCCAATTATGAAATGTATTTTGGAGATGCCAACCTGATCAATACTGAACTGGATCGCTACCGCAAAGTGACTCGGGAAGACCTCAAGCGCGTAGCCAACCAGTATTTTAAAGCCAACAACCGCGTGGTACTCTTCTGGTTGCCCAAACCCAAACAACCGTAAACCGCAGCGTTGATCATTTGGGAATTTGTTTTCGCATACAACCATCAACCATTATCAAACAATATGAAACAAGTCATTTTCTCTATCATAACGTTGTTGGCTTTGACCACAACGGTGCCTGCATGGGCTCAAAAACCGGCGGGAAAAGCGCCTGCCATTCCTATTCCGAGCGGCGACGTCCGCAAAGGCGCACCCAAAGCAGGCGATGCGCCTAAAATCCAGATCGGCAAGGCCGAAACATTTACCCTGGCCAATGGCCTGAAGGTCATCGTGGTGGAAAACCATAAACTGCCCCGAGTGTCGTACCAGATTTTTGTAGACGTTGATCCATTGGTGGAAGGCGATGCTGCCGGTTACGTAGAAATGATGGGCGATCTGTTGGGTAAAGGCACCACTACCCGCTCCAAAGCACAGATTGACGAGTCGGTCGACTTCATCGGTGCCTCTTTGAGCACTTCCTCCAACGGCGTTAGCGGCGCTTGCCTCACCAAACATTCCGACAAGCTGCTCGACATCATGTCTGACGTGCTGCTTAACCCGGCATTTCCGACAGACGAGCTGGATAAGTCGAAAAAACGCACCGAAAGTGGCTTGCAAGCCAATAAAGACGATGCCAATGCCATTGCAGGCAATGTAGGCAACGTGCTTCGGTATGGAAAAGGCCACCCTTACGGCGAGAACATGACCGAACAAACGCTTTCCAAAATTGACCTGGAGAAAATCAAGAAACACTACGGGACTTATTTTAAACCCAACACCTCGTATCTGGTTTGTGTCGGCGACATTACAAAAGCCAAGGCGGAGGAATACGCCAAACGCTATTTTGAAAAATGGGCCAAGGGAGATGTACCTCAACACAATTATGCGATGCCGCAAGCGCCTGCCAAAACGCAGGTAGACTTTGTGCACAAGCCGGCAGCCGTTCAATCGGTCATCAACATCACTTATCCGGTTGACCTGAAACCCGGAACGCCAGACGCCATCCCGGCAGGTGTGATGAACACCCTTTTGGGCGGCTATTTCAACAGCCGCGTAAACGCCAACCTGCGCGAAGGCCACGGATACACCTACGGTGCCCGCACCAGCCTGGCCCCCGATGAATTGGTGGGCAACTTCAATGCCACCGCCAGCGTACGCAACGCCGTGACCGACAGTTCGATCATCGAGTTCATGAATGAACTCAAACGCCTGCGCAATGAAAAAGTGTCAAGTGACGAATTGCAGGTGGTCAAAAACGTGATGACTGGTAACTTTTCCTCCAGCCTGGAACAGCCCGGAACAGTGGCCCGTTTTGCCCTGAATACAGCCCGGTTTAATCTCCCGGCTGACTACTACGAAAAATACTTAGAGCGATTGCAGGCCGTCACGCCAGATGAGGTGAAAAACATGGCCCAGAAATACATCAGCCCCGACCGCGCGCACATATTGGTAGTGGGCAACAAGGAAGAGGTGGCCGACCGACTCAAACAATTCAGCGCGGATGGCAAGATCAACTTCTTCGACATTTACGGCAACCCGGTCGAAGACGTCAAAGTGGCCATTCCTGCCGGTTTAACTGCTCAACAAGTGGTAGACGATTATGTGAACGCCATCGGCGGCCTTGCAGCCATTCAAAAGCTGAAAGACTTGGAAAGCAACGCCACTGTAGCCCTCGGCCCAGGCATGAACATGGCCATCAATACGCAGCAGAAAGGCAATAACAAAGTAGCCGTAGACGTGACCATGAACGGCCAAAGCATGTCGAAGCAAATTTTTGACGGTACAAAAGGACTTGCCTCCGGTCCTGCAGGTGCAGCAGAACTGACCGGAAAAGATTTGGAAGACATCAAGGAACAGGCGCAGTTTTGCAAAGAAGCCGCTTACCAGTCTAAAGGCTACAACCTCACCCTGAAAGGCGTGGAAAACATCGAAGGCAAAAACGCATACTCCGTGTTGGTTAAACGGCCCGACGGAAAGGAGTCTACGGAGTATTACGACATGACGACCAGCCTGAAAGTGCGTGAAGTAAGTGTGACCGGCGATGGCGATGAGGCGGCTACCATCAGCACCGACTTTGCAGACTACAAACCGGTTGGGGGCGTGCAAATGCCGCACACCATTACCATCAATGGTGCCATGCCCATACCCCTTAAAGCCGTTGTCACGGAAATCAAGGTGAATCAGGGCATAGACGATAAAGTTTTCTCTACCAATTAATTGGTTGCTCGTGGAGTTGTTTGTTTGAGGGGGGTAACCCGTATCCTGAAATAAACAACTCCACGCATAACCAAATCATCATACAAACAACGTGCAATGTTTTTTTTACAAGCTATTTCCGGAATGGAGTCTTTGATGCCCTTTGTGTTCCCATTGCTGATTCTGGTGGTGTTTTACTTTTTCTTGCTGCGTCCGCAAATCAACAAGCAAAAGGAAGTGCAAAAGTTCGTGGACAACCTGAAAGAAGGTCAGGAGGTGGTGACCAATGCGGGCATCATCGGCAAGATTGTCAAGATAGACGGCAACGTAGTGCGTTTGTTGATCGACGAAAAAACGTACATGCGGGTTTTAAAGCAGAGCATCAGCAGCGAATATAAAATCAATGCCTGATGCGTTTTTGGCTCCTGTTGGTTGTTTTTGTGCAGCCTGTATGTGCGGGGGCGCAAAGTCCATGGACGCGCAGCAAAGCCGGGTTTTATACTCAACTGGCCTGGCACTTTATTCCGGCATACGAATCGCTGTACGCCCCCGGTGGCGGGACGAGTAGCCTGGAACGAACACTGTCGGAGCAAACGCTGCAACTATATGGGGAGTACGGATTGTCCAACCGCACCACCGCAACGGTTTCTGTGCCTTTCCGGTTTTTGAATGCAGGCGACTTGACCGCCGACGCTGCCGCGGGAGTGCAAACTGAAGCAGGCCATTTGAATGGCCTGGGCAACATCTCCCTGGCCGCGCGGCATCGTTTTGCCATTGGGGCACTGGACATTACAGGTGCCCTTCAGGCAGATTTCCCGGTAGACAAATATAACCTAAACAGCGGCCTAAGTTTAGGGTACAACGCCCTGACCATCAAACCGATGCTCAGCATGGGTCAGGGATATGCCAAGGCGTATTGGTTTACATATGCCGGGTATGCCTACCGCACCAATGGTTTTAGCCACGCCTTTAACCTGGGTGCCGAGGGCGGATTGCATTTGGGGCGTTTTTGGGCGATTGCCTTTTCTGAATGGCTACAGCCACTTTTCAATGGTGATGTGTTGTTGTCCAATAACAACAACCGCACAGGGCTGTATGTCAACAACCAGGGTTATGTAGCTGTCGGTTTCAAACCATTTTTGACATCAACCGATTCACCGGCGCATTTTTCTCTTTTGGCGGGGCGGCTACCGGACAAAGGGTGCCGCGCAGCCCGGGCTTGGGCGTGGGGGCGTTTTTTAAATGGGAATGAGGGATTATTTGGTTAGCGTTTCTTTTTCCGTTTAGTAATCTTTTTGTTTTTTTTAAAATCATTTAAACTTGGCTTATAATGAAAAACAACCACGAGATTGATTACCATATTTACGGCGAAGAGATGCAATGTGTTGAAATAGAGTTGGATCCACAGGAGACTGTCATTGCCGAATCGGGCAATTTCATGTTCATGGAAGACCACATTGACATGGCCACGGTGTTTGGTGATGGCAGCAACAATACTGGTGGCGGCTTTTTCGGTAAACTCATGTCTGCCGGAAAGCGCCTGCTCACGGGCGAGAGCCTGTTTATGGCCACTTTTACCAATCGGGGCACCGGCAAGCGGCGGGTCACTTTTGCCGCGCCGTATGCCGGTAAAATTGTACCCATGGACCTGGCACAGCTGGAGGGCAAAATCATTTGCCAAAAAGACGCCTTCCTGTGTGCCGCTAAAGGTGTGCAAATTGGCATTGAGTTTCAGCGCAAATTGGGCACCGGCTTGTTTGGTGGCGAGGGTTTCATCATGCAAAAACTGGAGGGAGATGGCATGGCGTTCGTCCACGCTGGCGGATATATCCTGGAACGCCAGTTGGCAGCAGGCGAATTGCTGCGCGTGGATACCGGTTGCATCGTGGCTTTTACACAGCACGTCGACTATGACATCCAGTTTGTCAAGGGCATCCGCAACATGGTGTTTGGCGGCGAAGGGCTGTTTTTCGCTGTGTTGCAAGGTCCCGGAACCGTTTGGCTGCAGTCGCTGCCCGTAAGTCGGCTGGCCGCCAAAATCATGTCATACGGCGGCATGGGCCGCAAAGAAGAAGGGAGCATCCTGGGGCCGCTTGGGAACTTGTTGGACGGGGATGGCATTTAACGATTTGGGATTTCGGATTTGGGATTTAGGCCGAAATTATTTTGGTCTTTTTCCGGCGTCCAGGAATTCTTGATAGGCCTTTAGGTTTTCCCATTCGCCGTTGGCGGCCAACAGGGCCTGTGCCGACCAGGTACCCGGATCGTGCAGGGCGTACTGGGGTCCGGCCTGGCTCAGGATTTCGCGCAGGCGGTCAACCGGTGCAGCGGCGAGTTCCTGGTAGTTTCGAATGCCATTTTTCATCAGCAGGGCTTCGATTTTTGGGCCAATGCCCTCTACAATTTTCAGGTCTTCGGCCTGGACGTCGCGCAGGGGCAGTATCAAAGGCTCCGGTTCGGGTAAAACGGGCGATTCAAAGTGCTCCAGCATGTCCACCACACCTTTTGCGGCATGCAACGTGTCGGTTAAATCATTGGTCGGTATATAGTCCGGGATGTCCAGCGGAGGAAGTCCGAGGCCTTTAGCCGACACATCGTGCAGGCCGCGGTCGGCCGAAACAGGCTGCATTTCTGCCTCAAAGTGCTCCATGTCCGGTTCATCGTCATCTGGTATCAAACCAGGCGGCTGTGGAATGGGCGTAGCATCGGATGCCTGATCTTCCACAAAAGGAGGCGCTGGATGAAAGGCGGGTATGTCAAAGATGGACAAGTCGAGCGCAACGGCACCATTGTCCACGGCTATTTCCGTGATCTGCTCTGTTTTGGGTGGTGCTGGCATGGGCGGCATCACGGGCAACGCCCATTCACTGGGCGCGGGTACCGAAATTTCCCATTCAGGCACGGCAGGGAGCGGTAAGTCGGGTTTGTCTTCTATTTCGATGGGCAAGTTAAACTGGAAAGGCTGCTCCTCCGGCCGTCCGATCTTGCCCAGGGCCAGTTCTGTTTCCAGTTGGCGGACTTTGGCCGATGATTTTTCTGATTCGGCGAGCGCAGCGTCCAGTTTTTGGCGGAGTTCTGTGTTTTCCCAATTGCTGCTGTTGACCTGTGCGTTGAGGCCGGCCCGGTCTGATTCGGCGGCGCTGATTCGGGCATTGAGTTCTTCCACCTGGGTGCGCAACGTGAGCGCCGTAGCCGCATGGCTTTCATTTTCCTGGCGGTATTTTTCAAATTGCTTTTGATAACGGCTCCAGATCAGCCATCCCAGCCATAAACCGATCAGGAAGGCCCCTGCCAGCATGAAGAAAATTTCAAGGGAGTGGTCAATGAATGTTCCCGTTCCGGGCCCGTATTGCATGGGTTGTTGAAACATGCTCAGATTTCAGTTTTGAGTTTTGAGTTTTGAGTTTTGAGTTTTGAGTTTTGAGTTTTCAGTTTTGAGTTTTCAGTTTTGAGTACTCTACAGTAACTCAAAACTCACAACTCACAACTCACAACTGAAAACTCAATTGAGAGTGATTTCTACCCTTCGGTTCTGATAGCGTCCTTTAGGGGTATCGTTGGTGGCCCTGGGTTTGCTTTCACCGTAGGTGCTGCATTTGAGTTGTGATTTAGGGACGCCCTTTGTTGTCAAAATTTTGCGGATGCTGTTGGCGCGTTGCAGGGCGAGGTTGAGGTTGTATTTTTTATCCCCAACCATGTCCGTATGACCTGCAATGAGTGCCGATTTGCCCGTTTGTTTGAGGTAGGCGGCCAATTTTCCGAGGTAAACATCCACGGCGTGGTCGTCCTCTTTGCTGGTAGAGCCATAGGGGAAGTGAATGCGGGTGAGGTCGCCCAGTTCATAAATGTTCACCACGTTGATGTCGGGATCGTTTTCAGAAGGGTTAATGGCGGCGTCATTGTTCAGGTTGGCCGAACCGCCTGACGACATGTCCATTGTGATGTTCAATGTGTCTTCAGGCGCATATGCAGCACCGGTGATAGCGGAGTCGCTACTGGCCGCTGAAGAAGGGCCACAAACTTGTTTGATGTTGCACACATAATAGCGCCAACACAGCACGCTCCATCCGGTAAATAACAGCAACGCCAGTATACGGGCATTCATAGGCCTTGTCTTTCTTTGCTTTTCAAGTGTTTATGAACCGACAAATATAGGGAAATTATATGAATGCAACTTTTTGAAACAAAAATTATAAAACAATGACGTTGAAATGGCATGTTGGGTCGACATTTGTGGCATGAAAAACGAACCTGTCCCCAAAACCGTATCCCGCGAAAGCCTTCAAGAGGCCTTGCACATCTTTTCTTTTGTGCGGCCTTATCGGGTTTATTTTATTGCCGGGCTGGTGCTGCTTTTTTTGTCGAGTACAGTATTTATGGTTTTTCCATACATCATCGGACTGATGATGGACGTGGCTCAGGGGAAATCGGTTATGCCCAATGTAGACTTGCCGCGCATTGCTTTGTTGCTGCTGCTGGTGTTGGTTTTTCAAGGAGTGGTTTCGTATTTACGGGTCATCATGTTTGCTCAGGTAAGCGAAAAGAGCACCGCCGACATCCGCAAGGCGGTGTACGAGAAACTCATTTCCCTGCCGGTGGTGTTTTTTGAAAAAAACAGGGTGGGGGAGTTGGTGAGCCGCATCACCAACGATGTAGAGAAAATTTACAATGCGTTTTATTTTATTTTGGCGGAGTTTATCCGGCAAATCATTTTACTGGTGGGCGGCATTTTGTTTCTCGCGTTTCAAACGCCCAAACTGGCAGGGATTATGCTGGCAGTGATTCCCCTGATTGTCATCGGGGCCATGTTGTTCGGCTGGCAAATCCGAAAACTGTCCAAAGAGCGCCAGCAGACATTGGCAGAAACCAACACCATACTCGACGAGACCCTTCAAAGCATCCACGCCGTAAAGGCGTTTACCAATGAACTGTTTGAACTGGGGCGGTATCGCGCCTCAAACGACAGGGTGATTGGCATTTCTATGAAATACGCCGGCGGACGGGCCATTTTTGCGGTTTTCATCATTACGGTACTCTTTGGTGCCCTGTTTTTTGTCATCTGGATGGGCATGCGCATGGTGCAGCTGGGCGAAATAACGGCGGGTCAGCTCATCTCTTTTGTAACGTTCACCGCAGTGATTGGCGGTGCCATAGCTGGTTTGGGTAATTTTTACACGGAATTGATTGGTGCCATCGGCGCAACCGAACGGGTGCGGGAAATCCTGAAAACACCCAGCGAAACCGACCTGAACGGCGCACATGGCAAAACGGCCGGCCGTTTTGAAGGCCGCGTGGCGTTCAAAAATGTGCAGTTTTCTTATCCGACTCGACCGGATGTGGAAGTGCTGAAAGGCATTGATTTGCAGATAGAACCCGGACAAAAAATAGCGCTGGTGGGCCAAAGCGGTGCAGGCAAATCGACCATCATGGCGTTGATGCTTCAATTCCACTACCCCAATGACGGGCTAATTGAGGTCGACGGCGTCAATATAGCTGATTACGAATTGTACAGCTATCGCCACAATTTTGCCATTGTCCCCCAGGAAGTCATCTTGTTTGGCGGCACCATCCGCGAAAACATCCTGTACGGCAAGCCCGATGCTACGGAACAGGAGGTGATAGAGGCGGCAAAAAAAGCCAATACCTGGGATTTTATTTCCACCTTCCCGGAGGGCCTGGACACAGTGGTGGGCGAGCGGGGCATCAAATTGTCGGGGGGGCAAAGACAGCGCATTGCCATTGCCAGGGCCATCCTTCGGAATCCGTCCGTTTTACTGCTCGACGAAGCCACGTCTTCCTTAGACGCCGAAAGCGAGAAGACCGTACAAGATGCTTTGTACAACCTGATGGAAGGGCGCACCAGCATCGTGATCGCGCACCGTTTGGCCACCATCCGCCATGTGGATCGCATTTATGTGCTCGACGAGGGCCGGATTGCCGAGGCTGGCACCCACGAGGAACTCTCGCTCATTCCGGACGGGCTATACAGTTCCCTGGCGCGATTGCAGTTTGAACACATGCTGCCCGAAAGGTTGGGGGTGTAATGTGTTGGCAAAATTCACGGGGTTGATCAACCACATGCTGATTATGCTGTTACATGCAAACTATGCACCAAAGGGCACAATTACACGGGGTAAATTCCCCCACAGGCGTTCTCATTGTCAATTTAGGCACTCCGGATGCACCGCGTTATTTCCCGGTTGCCCGTTACCTGACGCAGTTCCTGCTGGATCCGCGGGTCATTGATATCAATCCCATTGCGCGCAACATTTTGGTTCGGGGCATCATCGCACCATTCCGGTCCGCCAAGTCGGCGAAGGCTTATCGGGAGGTCTGGACGGAAAACGGGTCTCCGCTCAAATATTACGGCGAACGCCTGGTATCCATGTTGCCAACGTTGTTGGGCGACGATTTCCGCGTGGAGTTGGCCATGCGCTATCAAAAACCCTCCATCGAATCGGCTATTGACAAATTATTGGCCCAAAAGGTGGGTAAAATCATCGTTTTTCCATTGTTTCCACAGTATGCATCGGCAACCACCGGATCGGTACACGAAGAAGTGATGCGTGTGTTGTCGCGTCGGCAAAATATTCCGGGCGTAGAAATGATCAATTCGTACTGCTCGTACCCGCCCATGGTGCGCTTATACGCCCAAAATGCACATGGATTTGACCTTAAAGCCTACGACCACATTTTATTCAGCTTCCACGGGTTGCCGCAACGCCAGCTCCGCAAAGCCGACGCATTTAACCATTGCCTGAAGGCCGCCGATTGTTGCCAGACACTGACGGATAAAAACCAGTTTTGCTATTCAGCCCAATGCCACGCCACGGCAAAAGCCATTGCAAAGGAACTGGGGCTTCAGCCTGAACAGTATACCCTTAGTTTTCAGTCGCGTCTGGGCGCCGATCCATGGACGCAGCCATACACCATTAAAGTGATTGAAAAACTGGCTAAGGCCGGTGCCAAACGCTTGCTGGTATTTTGCCCGGCGTTTACGGCCGATTGCCTCGAAACCACGGTAGAGATTGGTATTGAATACAACGAGGAATTTGAAAAATGGGGAGGCGAGCACATCGATCTGGTGCCAAGTTTGAATGACAATCCGGACTGGGCGGCCGCAGTTGCCGATCTCGTTCGGGTGCATGTACCGGTATTTACGGAATCTTAACAATAAGCGGCTATGTCGTGAAACATAAGTGGTTTACTTTCGTTTTTTAGACATTCACTATATCAAGACAAAAAAAACATGCTGCATAAATGCATTTTATTGGCCATAATCATGGTGCTTTCCCAGGAAGTCAGCGCACAAAACCCCGGCGGAAGCGGCTGGGTTTTTAAATCTGAAAAAGACAATATCAAGGTCTATTATCGAAAAACGGCAGACGTGTACGAGTTAAAACTCACCACATCCGTTCAGACCACGCTCCATGGCCTCATCAAGCTTTTTTCAGAATCGAACCAGTACAACAAATGGGCGTACAAAGTAGCCGAAACGCGGTTGTTGAAGAAAAACTCGGAAACGGACTTCTACTATTATGCGCGCATCGATTTTCCGTGGCCCATGAGCGACCGAGATGTGGTGATGCACTCCACCTTGTATCAAAATAAAGACTTGAGCGTGGTATGCACCAGCAATTGTGTTTCCGATTTTTTGCCGGAGGTAGAAGGTTTGGTGCGCATGCCCAAGTCGACTACCCGTTGGGCTTTGTTTCCCGGCAAAGACGATTGGTTGTACATTGAATACTATTTGTACAGCGATCCTGGGGGCAACATACCCGATTGGGCAGTGAATATGGCCCTTGAAGTGGGCCCTATGGAGACCATCAAGAACATCAGGAATATTGTTTCCGACCCACGTTACCAGACAGCTCGTTTGGCTTACCTCAAGTAGTAGATCATGGCATACCGAAGCTTGCGTGCTGTCGTGCGCAATCTGGAGCAAAAAGGGATGTTGTTGCGCATCCGCGAGCGCGTGGATCCCAACCTGGAAATGGCTGAAATACATCGGCAAGTGTTTGACCGCAAAGGCCCAGCCATTCTGTTTGAACAGGTAAAAGGAAGCCCTTTTCAGGCTTTGAGCAATTTGTACGGCACGTTTGAACGCACGGCCTACTTGTTTCGGCACAGCCTGCCTGCGGTTCAAAAGGTCATTGAACTGAAAAAAGACCCGACGGTTTTCCTGAAAAATCCGCTGCGTTACCTCGGTGCGCCGTTCACTGCATTATCGGCATTGCCCCGTCGGCGTTACTTTCGGACACCCGTAGAGTACGGTACCACCACCATAGACCAGTTGCCTTTGGTCAAAAGCTGGCCCATGGACGGCGGCGCGTTCGTGACCCTGCCGCAGGTGTACACCGAAGACCCGGACACACCGCACGTCATGGGCTCTAACATTGGTATGTACCGCGTACAGCTGAGCGGCAACGATTATGTGATGAACGAAGAGGTGGGTATGCACTACCAGTTGCACCGGGGCATTGGCGTACACCACACCAAATACAACAAGCTTGATAAGCCCTTTCATGCCAGCGTATTCATTGGTGGTTTGCCGAGCCACGCTTTTGCGGCCATTATGCCGCTGCCGGAGGGGCTTAGTGAAGTGACCTTTGCGGGCATGTTGGCTGGTCGACGGTTCAGCTACGCACGCCGCAACGGGCATGTGCTGAGCGGCGATGCCGATTTTGTGATCACCGGTGAAATCCTGAAAGGTGTCAAGAAACCGGAAGGGCCGTTTGGGGATCATTTGGGCTACTACTCGCTGATGCACGATTTTCCCGTGATGAAAGTGCACCAGGTATACCATCGCAAAGACGCCATCTGGCATTTCAGTGTGGTGGGGCGCCCGCCTGCGGAGGACAGCAGTTTTGGGTGGCTGATACACGAGTTGGTAGCGCCCCTGGCTGCGCAGGAATTTCCGGGACTCAAAGAAATTCACGCAGTAGACGCTGCCGGCGTGCATCCGCTCCTCTTGGCCATCGGGCAAGAGCGCTACATGCCGTTCAGGGAGCGCATTCCCGAGGAAATTTTGACTATTGCCAATCGTATTCTGGGCAGTGGGCAGACTTCCCTGGCCAAGTTCCTGTTCATCGCTGCGGCCGAAGACGATCCGCATCTGGACACCCACGACATGCCGCATTTTTTTCAGCATGTGTTGGAACGCGTGGACTGGACGCGCGACCTGCACTTCCATACCCGTACTACCATAGACACCCTGGACTACTCCGGCAGCGGCTGGAACGAAGGCTCCAAGCTGGTGGTGGCCTGCCGGGGCGACAAGCGGCGCGAGCTGCACACCCAACTGCCCGTGGAATTTGGTTTGCCCTCGGGCTTTTCGGCACCTCGGTTTTGTTTACCTGGCGTGCTGGCGGTGCAGGCACCTGCCTTTGAAGCGTCGCTGCCAGCCCGCGAACAGGCGGAACGTTTTTGTCGAGACATGGAACACCTGAACCTTGACGGCATCCCACTTATCCTGCTGGCCGACGACAGCGCATTCATGTCGGCCAACGTGCATAACTTTGTGTGGGCCACGTTCACCAGGGCCAATCCGAGTCACGATACCTATGGCATCCAGGCTTTTACAGACAACAAACATTGGGGCTGCCGGAGCGCGTTGGTGTTGGATGTGCGGAAAAAGCCGCACCATGCGCCAGAGCTGACGCCCGACCCTGTTGTACAAAACCGGGTAGCGGATTTGTTGAAGCCATACCGGTTTTGAAAAATTTTTATAAAAAAACTTGCATAGTTCAGGCAAGTGCAATTATCTTTGCACCCGCTAAAACGACGCTCCGTTCGTCTAGGGGTTAGGACACGTCCCTTTCACGGATGAAACACGGGTTCGATTCCCGTACGGAGTACAAAAGGCCGCTGGAGACAGCGGCCTTTTTTGTTATGCATCCTCCAGTCCATTTTCAGCAATAAAAGCATCCACTTCATCTGTAAAAGACGTTGTTCTGTGGTGCGTTTCCTGATTGGCAATGTATTTCTTGACCCTTGCCACCTCTGAGTAGCCTACTGAGGTTGCCCAATACTCGTTTTGCCAACTAAATTTTTCAGCGGTTAACCCTTGTTTGTTGATCCAAAAGGCGGATTCGCCTTTGAGCAACTGTACCGTATCGGATACCGTGCGGTCTTTGTTGATCAAAATGAGGCAATGGACATGGTCTCGGTAACCGTTGATGGCTTTTAGTAAAATGTTTTTTTGAGCCGCATTCTCTTTTATGTGCTCAAAAACCAACTGCCGGATGGTGTCGTTAAGAAACGGTTGTCTGTTTTTGGTGGACCAGACAAGGTGCACCCAAATGTGTAGGTAGGGCATGATGAAGTGTGTTAGAGATGAAACAATGCTGCAAAGTAAAGCTATTTATTTTAATAGTAAAATAAAAAAATTATGCAGCATTCTTCTTCTGTTGTCCACTGGCTAAAGCCAGTGGCAATTAATCATCAAAGCTAAAGCCAGTGGCAATTAATCATC
>JBMOHO010000050.1:0-15093 GCA_049317805.1 Saprospiraceae bacterium | reverse complement strand
TGCCCAGCAAAGGCGCTACGATGTTAGACACCGAGTACGCCATGGTGTACAACCCGAGGTATTTCCCTGCATGCTGGGCACCGGTACGGCCATACACAAAATTGGTGCTAAACGGCATCACAAATATCTCGCCGATCGAAATCGCCAGGGTAAATGCCAACGCAGCCAGCAGCGGCCAAAGCGGCGTCAAAAACATGAAGTACGACAACCCGTACAGCACCAGTCCGGTTCTGACAAAGCCCAGCGGCGCCCGACGTCCGTCCAGACGGTTTACCAGAGGCATCTCTACTACAAAAACGATGATGCCATTCAAGGCAGCCACAAGGCCAATGCGCCATTCATCCCAATGATACGTCTGCTTGAAAAAAACCGGGATCGTCCATATCAATTGCATAAACACCATGGCCCCCAAAAAAGTGAACGCCAGAAATGCCCAGTATACCCGATCGCGGTAGGGATTGATGTCGTCTGATATGCCCGCTGCCTTTGCATCGGCGGTCGTTGAATCTACTCTTTTGTATGGCAACAACAGCATGAGCGCAAGGCCGGCAAGCATGCAGGTCATGCCGTCTATCCAAAACAATAAGTTCCAGTTAATAGAGGCCAACACCCCGCCCAAAGCCGGCGCGACGGTCCAGCCCAGGTTAACCGACATCCGGTACAGGGAAATGGATCGTTGACGGGTTTCTGGCGTACTATGCCGTTGTATGGCGACCGCGTTGGCCGGCCTGAAGGTTTCAGAAATCAGGCTGAGTATCAATATGGCAACACACATAGGCCAAAAGCCCCTAACCCAAACGATGACAAGCAGCATCAAGCCATTCAGGATCAAACTCCAGAATTGAATGCGCCGGTATCCGAAAGCATCCGTCAGCCATCCACCCAGGTAAGCGCCGCAAAAAGCGCCCACACCGAAGAAACCCAACACGTATCCGGCTTGCTCAATGGTGAAGGCCAACTGCTGCGTGAGGTAAAGGGTCATAAAAGCGATGACCATGCTGCCGCAGCGGTTGATCAAATTGACAAGGGCCAAAAACCAGACGTCCCGCGGGATGCCCCGGTAAGCGTCTAACCAAGATGTAAAAGCGCGCGTAATCATGCGTTCATCGTTATTGATACAAAAGAATGAACGGTTGGCCCGCCTTTTCGGTTCCTGTTATAGAAGAATATTTTGCAAAAAATCAATACGCTCGAGCAAACAACACCCTTTGTGTGCTGGGCTTGCCGCTTCGGATGCAGGCGCCCAACTCAGGCGGATTGTCCAATGGGATGCAGCGGATCGTCGCTTTGCTGATTTCCTTAATCTCCAGTTCGGTTTCGGTGGTGCCGTCCCAGTGGGCATACACAAACCCGCCCTTGTTTTCCAGCACGTCCATAAACGCCTCCCAGGTATCCACACGGGTAATGTGCTCGTCGCGGAATGCCTTGGCGCGGTTGAACAAATTGGCCTGGATTTCGTGCAACAGGTCAAACACATAATCGGCAATGCCATCGAGCGGCACGTTGCTTTTTTCTTTGGTATCGCGCCGGGCCACTTCCACCATGTTGTTGGCAAGGTCTCTTGCCCCAAGGCCGAGGCGAACGGGAATGCCGATCATTTCGTATTCGGCAAACTTGAACCCCGGGCGGTTTTGATCGTTGTTGTCTATTTTGACACCCACGCCTTTTGCTTTGAGTGCGGCTGCAATGCGTTCGGCTACCTCGGTCAGTTCGGGAGCGGGTTTCGGAATGGGGATAATGACCACCTGATAGGGTGCCAGTTTAGGCGGAAGCACCAGTCCGTCGTCGTCGGAATGGGTCATGATGAGTCCGCCAATCAAACGCGTCGATACGCCCCAGGAAGTAGCCCAAACGTATTCCTGCTGGTTTTCCTTGTTGAGGAAAGTCACATCGAATGCTTTGGCAAAATTTTGACCCAGGAAGTGCGACGTACCGGCTTGTAGCGCCTTGCCGTCTTGCATGAGGGCCTCAATGCAGAACGTTTCTTCGGCACCGGCAAAACGCTCGTTTGCTGTTTTTACCCCTTTGATAACGGGCATGGCCATAAATTCCTCGGCAAAGGTGACGTACACGTCGAGCATTCGGCGCGCTTCCTCCATCGCTTCAGTTGAGCTGGCGTGTGCCGTATGGCCTTCTTGCCACAGGAATTCGGTGGTGCGCAGGAAGGGGCGGGTGCGCATTTCCCAGCGCACCACATTGGCCCATTGGTTGATGAGCAGGGGCAGGTCGCGATAGCTCTGAATCCAGTTGCGGTAAGTATCCCAAATGATGGTTTCGGAAGTGGGCCTTACGATCAGTTCCTCTTCCAGTTTGGCTTCCGGATCCACAATCACGCCACCGCCATTCGGATCGTTTTTGAGTCGATAGTGTGTCACGACGGCGCACTCTTTGGCAAAGCCCTCAATGTGGGCCGCTTCTTTGCTCAAAAAACTTTTTGGAATAAACAGCGGAAAATACGCGTTTACGTGTCCTGTTTCTTTGAACATGACATCCAGGGCATCGCGCATTTTTTCCCAAATGGCAAACCCGTGCGGTTTAATGACCATGCAACCGCGTACGGGTGAATTGTCGGCCATGCGCGCCTTTTGCACAATGTCTAAATACCATTGAGAGTAGTCTTCGGAGCGGGGAGTAATTTCTTTTGCCATTTACTTTTGGATAAAATGTGCGTCTAATAAACGAAGTTTAACATTTAACGTTCCACTTAAAGGAATTTTAGCGAACTTTAACAGCCCCGGCCAGAAGCTTTAAGTTGTCGTTAACCGTTCAGCGGCGGCAAAGCTACTACTTTTGAGGCGTTAAACATGAACAACCGCTCTGCACCATCAACACATTCAATCATGAGAAACAATAGGCTGCTTTGGTCAATGCTCCTCACCCTGCTGGGTACGTCCCTGTCAGCACAGGATGATCTTTACTTCGACCCGTCTACCGACTACAAACCGCCGGTAGTGGTTGAGCAAAACAATGTCACCCCCCGTTACACCGGCGACGACGAGTTCGACGAATACTCCGAAAGCGACTACGCATACGAGTATTCTTCGCGCATCAACCGCTTCCACCGTCCGACAAGATCGGTTGATTACTACGACCCGCTGTTTGTAGACATGTACTTCTACGATCCATTTTACCTCCCCGGCGCTTCTATTTATTCCTACGGCGGATTCTATGGCGGCTATCCTGGCTGGCGCAGATGGAATAGCTGGAATTACTGGGGCCCCGGCGTCAATTTGGGTTGGTCGCCTTGGGGATGGAACGTCAATGTCGGTTGGGGCTGGAGTCCATGGAACAACTGGGGCATGAACAACAACTTTTTCTACGACCCATACTGGACCTGGAACGGCTTCAACCCCTATTACTGCCCCGGCAATGTTTGGGTAAACAACTATTACGTGTACAACGACAATGGCCACAACAACGGTTACGCGCCACAAACCTATGTAGGCCCGCGCAAGAACGGTACACAGATCAACAACACCCGATATGCCGCCATCGAATCCAATGGTTCACGCGGACGCCTGGTGGCTTCAGAAACGCCGGCAGAAATCATCCAGTTGCCTGCCGATTCCCGCAGCGTTAAAAATAACGGCGGACAAATAAAAGGCGCACAACCTGCCACCAATGTACAAGGGAACACCCCTGCACGCAGCACCCAAACACCTGTCCGCTCCGCGCCAACAGGCAACGATGTGCAACGCACCGAGCCTTCACGCAATGTAAATGCACCTGCCCGTACAGCGCCGACAGGAACGGATGTGCAGCGGTCAACTTCGCCCAACAACGGCAAAACGCCGGTACAAGCGGCACCATCGGGCAACGACTTGCAGCGTACACAGCCTGCCGACAACGTGAGAACCCCGGTAAGACCCACACCGCCCAGCAGCGATGTACAACGTGCAGAGCCTTCGAAAAATGTGGATCGTCCGACCCGCGCAACCGCCCCGGGCAATGAGGTACAACGGACTCAACCGTCTTCGCGCGAAATCACCCCAAGCCGCCGCCAACAGAGCAGCAGTGAGCCGCGTTCCAACGACAGGCCTGAGCGCAGCGGCAGCCAGCCTTCTCGTTCGTACGAAAAAACCGAACGCAGTTCAAGCCCGTCTTCTGGCTCTGTAAACAGAAGCAACAACAACAGCAGCAGGCCATCGGGCGGATCATCTTCAGGCGGCAGTCGTCCGTCGAGCAGCGGCGGCGGCGGCGGCAGCAGCAAATCGTCCGGTTCGGGCGGCGGAAAAGGCCGCAACTAAAATCTGTCATCTCGCAGCGCCGTGTGTTAAGTATCACACGGCGCCGCTTTTCCCTTTTTTTCCTGCCACTTTTTTGAAAACCGCACATTTTTACCGGTACCGTTAATGCGTACCCTTTGAAAACATTTCATCTATGAAAAAGGTCCTTTTTTTCATTGCTATGGGCTTAAGTGCCTATGCCCCCGCACAAACGGCCGCCGATGCCCTGCGTTATGCCTACATCCGCCCGGGCGGCACAGCGCGTTTTGTGGGTGCTGGCGGTGCATTTACCGCATTGGGTGCCGATTTTGGTGCCCTGAGCCAAAACCCGGCCGGTATCGCCCTGTACCGCACGAGTGAATTTGTGCTCACCCCTTCGCTCCGTTTTGCTGCTACCGATGCTGCCTTGCCGGGTGAGTCCTCTCTTCGAGATGAAAAGTCGAGCTTTAACCTGGACAACGCCGGCCTGATTTTTCACAGCAAGCCCCGCGGCGGCAAATGGACCACCGTAAACGTCGGACTTGGATTCAACCGCCAGGCCGATTTTAACCAGGCCATTTTTTATCAGGGAAATGGAAACGGCACCATCACCAACGGATATTTTGACGAAGCCAATAGTGTATTGGCGAACGGTGGTACCGAAGACGACTTTGATCCGTTCGGCACCCGCCTGGCCTGGGACGCCAACGCGCTGTATGCCGACCAAAATGGTTTCTTGTCTTACGATTTTATCGGTGACCCGCAAGCCCGCATCAACCGCCTGCAAACCGTGACGACGAGCGGCGGCATAAACGAAATGCTGTTTTCCATCGGCGGAAATTATGCTGAAAAACTCATGGTGGGCATGACAGTCGGCGTACCCATCTTGCGGTACAAACAAGAAACCGATTACACTGAAAGCGACCCTACAGATGCCGTTCCGTTTTTTGACGACCTGCGGCAAACCAATTACCTCAACACAGACGGGGTGGGCTTCGACGTCAAAATGGGATTCATATACCATATTACACAGATGTTCCGCCTCGGCGCTTCCTTTCATAGTCCCACCTGGTATACGTTGACAGACGGCTACGGATCAACGTTTGCGTATTCGTACACGGACGGCAATGGCCCGGTGAAGGGAGAAACCGTGTATTCACCGGAAGGAGTGTTCGATTACCGCTTGCGTACACCCTGGCGCGCAAACGCCGGTGGCGCGGTAGTCATTGGCAAACACGGTTTTGTGAGCGCGGATGTGGAGTGGGTAGACTACAGTTCAAGTCGTTATAATTTTGACCCCAATGTGCCTAATTCGGAATTTTCGCTGCAGGAAAGGGAGGTCAACAACCAAATACAACGCAATTACCGGACGGCTACCAACCTGCGTTTCGGTGCCGAATGGGCCTTGGAGAATTTTCGCCTGCGCGGTGGTGCCAATTTGCTGGGTCGGCCGGGTGCCGATGAAACGGGCTTCGATACAGCCCTCACTGGCGGCGTTGGCGTACGCGTCGAAGGCTTTTACATTGATCTGGGCTACCGCCATTTCTTGTCCGACGGGACACTCACTGCCTATGCAGGCGCTCCTGTGGTCAGCCTGGATAACCGCAACAACGAGTTTTTGCTGACCCTCGGGTTTAAGTTTTGATAAAAGGTTTATTTGTGGATTTGGTTATTTGGTTATTTGTGGGTTTGGTTATTGGCAATTTTTCAAATAAACAAATCCACAAATAACCAAATAACCAATTTCACGCAGTTGGCCTCTCCGGCGCAGGCGCGCTGGCATGAAAATCAGCCTGTACCCTCTCGGCATAGCGGTCGAGCAATTCAAGTATGCGTTCGTAATGGGGCGACTGGACGATGACGCCGATGTGGTGCTCCTTGTTGTACATGCGCCACACTACCTCCGGATCATTGAATACGCCCGCATCAGGGAACTGTTGGCGGGTAAGCGAAATGAGTACGCCGGCATATTCTTTGCGCAATGGCGGTAACACGTAAGGTAAATCAAATGCAACCGCTGCTTCCAGCCGCGCCCATTCGTACCAGATGTTGATGGCGGAGGAGGCCTCTACCAGATCGGCTACATTGGCTCCACCCACGCGGGCCGAGGTTTCAAGGAAATAGTATTCCCCGTCTTCATGGCAGCGGATGAACTCGCAATGGCTGGCACCATGAACATATCCAAATGCTTTTTTGACCTGTGCATTCAGCTTGAGCAGCGCCTTGTCTGCTTTGGAATCAAACGGTTCGATAACGCTGCGAAAAATGCCCCCTCCTTGTGTGACTTCCAGCGGCGTAGCCAGATATCGAGACGTTCGGGCAAAAACCACCTGGCTGTTGTAAGTGAGTGCATCCACGTGGTATACATCGCCTGGTTTGAACTGTTCGACCAGAAAATGATGCCGCCGGGCACCCAGATAATCAAGGTGCGACCACAATTCGTCGGGTGTAAACACCTTTTTCATGCCTGTGGAAGCAGCCTGGCCGCGTGGCTTTATGATCCAGGGGCCGGGGTTGGCGTCTACAAAACGACGAATGGCTTCATCGTTGAACAGCGGCGCAAAACCCGGCACCCGTATACCGTGGTCACGGGCTTCGATGCGCATGGATAGTTTGTCGCGAAAATGCCGGGAGGTGGTTTGGCCCATGCCAGGCAAGCGGAAATGTTCGCGGAGTTCGGCACCTTTTTCCACGTCAAAATCGTCAAGCGCCACAATGCGATCAATGCGTTTTTCGCGCATGAGCCAGGCCAGGCCTTCAATCACGTCGGGCATGTGCCAATTGCCTTCTTCGTCCGATTGCACGTAAAAAATGTCGTCAATGACGTCGCGGGCCCAATCTTTATGCTCTAATTTTTGGGAGGTGACCAGATATACAATTGCGCCACTGGCCTTCAGGCCGCGCAGAAAGTCGTTGCCCTTAAAATAAGAGGCGATGCAAAGGAAGGCGGGGGGGGAATCCATAAAGGCGTTATGTTTTCTGATGTTTTTTCTTGGCTGCGGGGAAAAGGATGTTGTTCAGGATCAAACGGTATCCCGGAGAGTTGGGGTGCAGCGCCAGGTCCGTTGGCGGATCGCCTACAAAGTGGCGGTAATCTTCCGGGTCGTGGCCGCCGTAGAATGTCCAGAAGCCATTTCCATAGTTGTTGTGGATGTAGCGGGCCTCGGAAGCGGGTTTATTTTCGCCCATGATGAGTACATTGGACTTGATGTATCTTTTCAGGAAGGCCGTGCTTTGACCCATAAAACCTTTGACGGTACGGGTGTGGCATTGGGTGAGCATCGTGGGAACGGGATCCCATTTGGCGGAAAAATCGAACAGGGTAAAATAGTCTTGCTCGGGTATCACATTGCGACCCAGATTGTTGTCGATGGAAGAGTGCTCATACGTCAATGGGTCTTTGATGAGCTGGAAATTTTCGAAAGCGAAGGTTTTGCCAAAGTCCAGTTTTTGTTGTGCGTTGGGGTCTGGCGGATCGCCGTCGTAAATCTGGGCGCAAATATCGACGCCTTCAGCGGCCAGGGCAATGTCGTAGGTATCG
Organism: Saprospiraceae bacterium; assembly: GCA_049317805.1. Classification (GTDB taxonomy): domain Bacteria; phylum Bacteroidota; class Bacteroidia; order Chitinophagales; family Saprospiraceae; genus M3007. The sequence continues at coordinate 7,347 of JBMOHO010000050.1, read as the reverse complement.
GTAGCGGAACACATGGCAAACATGAAGCCACCGCCAGCTACGTATTCAGCGATTTTTTTGGACACGGCAAGCTTCAGTTGACTGACCTTATCGAACCCGTTTTGGCGGGCAAGGGTTTCCATGAGCCGCACATGATCCCGGTACCAGGGTTGGGAACTGTAAGAAGAGTAGAATTTGCCGTATTGCCCGGTAAAATCTTCATGGTGGAGGTGCAGCCAGTCGTATTCCAGTAATTTTCCTTGCAGTACTTCAGTATCGTATACCACTTCGTACGGGATTTCAGCGTAGGTGAGCACCAGCGTCACAGCGTCGTCCCAGGGTTGAATGACTTCCCCTTTCTCATTCTTGTCTGGCGTATACACGGCTATTTTGGGTGCTTTTTCGAGTTTAATCACGTCCATGTTTACCTCCGGGTTCAGAATTTCTTCGCGGATGGCGGCAAACTGGGCGTCAGCGATCACTTCAAAGCTCACGCCGCGGGTTTTGCACTCTTTTTCCAGGGTGGGCGCGTAAACAAAAGCAAAGCTTCCGCCCCTGTAATTCAACAACCAAAACGTTTCGACGCCCTGCTCGATCACCCAATAGGTGATGCCGTAGGCTTTTAAGTGGTTTTTTTGGCTGTTTTCGTCCATCGGCAACAGGATATAAGACGCGCGCAATGGAGCCAGGGCGGTCATCAGGAGGCAGAGGAGCAACAATACATTTTTCATGGCGGCAAATATGTTGAATAAGAATGTAAATGTAACGAAAAAAAGCGGGAGAGCGTTTATGTACCGATTTTAGGAACAGTGAATGGCGCGCGCTACATGTATTTATCTGACTACTCCCATCGTTTTTCCAGGCCCATTTGTTCGGCCAGTTTGGCGGAGCGCGGTATCGTCCAGATTTCTTGAAGCAGTTTATTGATGTCTTTACCGATTTCCCATTGCAAGTCTTCATGCAATTTTTTGGCTTTCACCATCAAGGCATCTGCGCGTTTGATGAGGTATTCGGCCAGGGTAGTGGATCGGTGTTCCGGATAGCGCAGCACCATGTCGCGGTGCCGGCGCAGGGCTTCGTTGAGCAGCAAAAGGGGAAGGGCCACCTCACCCTCCTTGTCGCGAGTAGCTTGCACATGTTCGGTGATGCGGGCGTTCCAGTGCCTCAATTCCATGAGTAATATGCCCGGGGTGAGGTATGATTCACCGGTTTTGGAGAGGTACTTCAGCATGTCTGCCCTGAGTTCCTGCGCCCTTTCGTCGCGGGTATTGCCGCCTTCGAGGAGCTCAAACTCCAATTTGCGGGTGAGCTTCTCATCTTTTGCAATCAGCCGAAACAGCAGTTTGTCTTTTTCTTTGGCTGGCAGGTGGGAAATGGCTTCTTTGAGGCGGTCGTCGAGTTTGGCCATGGTGTATGGACATAAAGATGAAACACAAAGTTAATGCTGCGTTGCCGGAGAAAAAAGAGGAACGTTAAAAGCGCAGGATCAAACAAATTCAATAAAGTTTTCGGGTGTGATGGTTTGAAAAGTACTATCTGGATAGGCCTCCTGGAAGGGCCTGGGGTATTTTCCTTTTTTTGCCGTATTCCATTTGAATTCAAATGCCGAAAAGCTTCCAGCATTTTCTTCAATATAATCAATTTCGCCACCTTGTATCAAACGCCAGAAAAAACCCTTCGCGAATAACCTCTCCGTGTAATGGTTTTTTTTCATCCGTTCGCTCAGCAAGAAATTTTCCCATATTGCACCGGTATCATTTCTCAAATGCAAAGGGTTAAAATTGCCAATCAGGGCGTTGCGAATTCCTGTATCGTAAAAATAGATTTTTCGGGCTGTGGACAGTTCCTGACGGAGGTTGCGCCGCAATGGGTGAAGGCGAAACACGACAAAGGCCTTTTCCAATAAATCGATGTAATGGATCACGGTCTCTTTGCTTACAGATAACAGGTTGGCCAGTTCGTTATAGGAGGCCTCGTTGCCCAATTGAAGGGCAAGCGCTTGAAGCAGTTTTTCCAACACAACTGGTTTGCGCACTTGACTAAAGCTGAGCAAATCTTTATACAGGTAAGATGAAACCAGATTGGCCAGTATGCGTTGTTCTTCGCCCGGGTTGTTCAGTACGTCGGGGTACATACCATACAACAACCGTTGTTCCAACCCAATTTCCGCCTCCAGTGCGCCGGTGTGTGCTGACCACTCCTGCCAGGACACCGGAAAGAGGTTGAATTCATATTTACGGCCCGTGAGCGGCTCATTAATTTCACTGGCTAAATCCAAGGCTGAAGAACCGGTAGCAATGACCTTGACATCCGGTAATTGATCTACAATTATTTTGAGGGTTAATCCGATGTTTTTTACCCGTTGCGCTTCATCTATGATCACGAGCGAAGCATTACCCATGATGCTGCGCAGCCGATCGGCAGACGCGTCGCTTAAGCGTTCGCGTACAAGCAGTTCGTCTGCGTTTAAGTAGCGTGATGGTCCTGGGTGATTTTTTGTCAGTTCCTGAACAAGGGTTGTCTTGCCGGTTTGCCGCGGCCCGATGATAAGCAACGCTTTTCTGTTGTGGAGGTATCGTTGTAAAACCGGCAAAAGGAGTCGGGATATCATATCGAAGCAATTTTCGACAAAAATAGTATTGTTTTAGCAGTTGTAATCTCTAAAAATGTACTTTTTTAGTGGTTATAACATGAATCAACCAACATATTTTTATTTATGGGGCAGTGTCAGCAAAAATTAAGCACTTCTGTGCCGTACCTTCGTCCACCCATGCGGTTACTCCTCCTCGCCCTCTGTTGTTTGCTTCCAATCAGCAAGATGCAGGCCCAAACGCCTGCTGACAGCCTGCGCGCGCTTCTTGGCGCAGCCGCAGCCGATACGCACCGTGTGACCTTGCTGGTGGATTACGCCTGGGAAATAAACGAAACCAACACCGACGAAGCGGCCAATCGGCTGCAAGAGGCCCTCTCCCTGGCCCGCAAGCTCCAAGACCGCAAAGGCGAAGCGGCAGCCATCAACGGACTGGGCATCGTCGAGGAAATCCGTGGCAACCTGTCCATTGCAGAAAAGCATTATCTGGAAGCCTTGCGCTTGCGCCGGGAACTGGGCGACAAACGCGACGTGGCCTCTACGCTGAACAACCTCGGCATACTCAGCGAATGGAACGGCGAGTATGTGCAGTCGCTCAAATACTACCGCGAAAATTACGGATTGATGGAGGAACTGGGCGACACCCTGCGCATGGCGCGCGCCCAGGAAAACATTGCAGGCGCTTACCTGGAATCGGGTGACTACCCCGAGGCGCAAATTGCCCTCAACAAAGCCCGGCGCATCTATGAAAAAAACAACAACGAACACGTAGCCCAGGTATACACCAAGCTCGGACACATACAGTTCGAACTCGACCGCTACACCGAGGCGCATGAATGGTATGCGAAATCGCTGCAACTGCGCGAACAACAGGACGACCCGGTCGGGCTCGCCCTCGCACTCAACGACTACGCCAATGCGCTGGATGAATTAGACTCCTCCCAGTACGCCTTATCGTACTATTTGCGGTCGCTCGACATTTGGGCTTCGCTTCAGGACACCGTCCGCATGGCGCAGGTGTACATCAACCTGGGCGACGCACAAAAACACCTGAAAAATTATCAACAGGCCATCATTTACCTCAAACAAGCCCAGGCTATTTATGAATCGAACGACGACGCGCCTGGCCTCATGGAGGTGTACAATACGCTGGGGGACGTGTTGCGCCGGATGAAACGCTACGACGAAGCATTTGCTTTGACCAACAAATACTTCGAAATTGCCAAAGACATAAACGACACCAAATACATCCAACGGGCATATAAAGACCTGGCCGCGCTGTACGCCTCGGTGGGCAACTTTGAAAAAGCGTACCAGTACCGCATTGAGTACGACGAGTTTCGGTATGCGCGCCTCGACGAACAGATGAGCCGCAGCTTTGCCCGGAGAGACGCCCTGTACGCCGATCAGGAGGTGCGCGACAGCGTGAAAATCCAGCAGGTACTGTTCCAGGCCGAGTCGGCCAAACAAACCTTGCGCAACCAGGTGCTCTCGGCCGGCGCAGTGGCCCTTGCGCTGCTCGTCGCGTTGTTGTACAACCGAAACCGCCTGCGCAAAAAAGCCAACGAGCAGCTCTCTACCCAAAATGACATCATTCAAAAAGAACGGGAACGCGCAGATGACCTGCTGAAAAACATCCTCCCTACTTCCACAGCCGATGAACTAAAGGCTCATAATCGGGTGCAACCGGTGCGGTACGATTCAGTTTCGGTGTTGTTTACCGATTTTGTGGGATTCACCACCATCGCCGAGCATATGACTCCGGAGGCCCTGGTGGCTGAACTGGATACCTGTTTTCGGCACTTCGACGCCATCGCCATCGCGCATGGTCTGGAAAAAATAAAAACCATCGGCGACGCGTACATGTGTGCCGGCGGCCTGCCAACCGCCAACGAAACGCACCCTACAGATGCCGTATCTGCCGCCCTGGACATGCAAGCCGAACTGGGACGCCTGATGGACGCTAACCGCATGGCAGGCAAGCCCGTGTTTGCTATGCGCATTGGCATACATACCGGACCCGTGGTGGCTGGTGTGGTGGGCAGCCATAAATTTGCGTACGACATTTGGGGCGATACGGTCAACACAGCGGCCCGCATGGAACAAAGCGGCGAGCTGGGTAAAGTGAACATCTCGGAAGCCACTTACGAACGGGTAAAAGACCATTTCCACTGCACTTTTCGCGGCTACGTGGCGGCTAAAAACAAAGGGGAATTGGCGATGTATTTTGTGGATTTGGTTATTTGAGGATTTGGCTATTCGTGGATTTTTTGGGTTTTGATGGCTTGGGTCTTTTTTCACCTTCAAAAACAGAAACGGTTAAAGGCGGAATGTTCAAAGTGATGGAATGTGCTTTGCCGTGCATGGGCTCCGCTGCCGCTTGCAGCAAACCGTTTGTGGCACCATGGCCGCCAAAACGGTGTTCATCGCTGCTTAAAATTTCGCGCCAGGGGCCGCCATATGGCACGCCCAGCCCATAGTTTTCAAGGGTACCCAGGCCAAAATGACAAACAACCAAAACCATTTTATCCTGATCGCGGCCTTTGCGGATGAACGACATCAGGCAGTTGCGCGTGTCGTCGCCTGCTACCCATTCAAAACCTTCGGGTGAAAACTGGTTCCACCATAACGCCGGATGGCTCGTATACAATTGGTTAAGCGCCCGCACCCACTCCTGCATGCCAAAATGGAAGCGGTATTGAAGCAAGTCCCAAACCACACCGCGGTCGTGGCTCCATTCTGTGCTTTGCGCTATTTCGCAACCCATAAACAGCAAATGGGAACCCGGGTGCAACCATTGCAACCCCAAAAGGCTGCGCAGGTTGGCAAATTTTTCCGGCTCCAGGCCGGGCATTTTATACAACAGCGAGGCCTTCCCGTGCACCACTTCGTCGTGGCTCAGGGGCAACATAAACCGTTCCGAGTACATATACACGGTCGAAAACGTAATCTCGCTTTGGTGCCAGGGTCGGTAATCTGCGGGGCGTTTAAAATACTGAAGGGCGTCGTGCATCCAGCCCATCATCCATTTCTGCCCGAAACCGAGTCCGCCGTTTGCCACAGGGTGGCTCACGCCAGGGAAAGAAGTGCTTTCTTCGGCGATGGTTTCTGTACCGGGATATTGTTCGTACACGACCGTATTGAAATCTTGCAGCAGCGAAATGGCTTCCAGGTTTTCGCGGCCGCCGTGGATGTTGGGTATCCACTCTCCCTCCTTGCGCGAATAATCGTGGTGCAACATGGATGCCACGGCGTCTACCCTCAGGCCGTCGATGTGGTAATATTCGAGCCAAAACAAGGCAGAACTGACCAGGAAAGAACGCACTTCGCTGCGGCCATAGTCGAACACATAACTGTTCCAGTCCGGATGATACCCCCTGCGCGGATCGTTGTACTCATACAAATGGGTGCCGTCAAAGAGATACAGACCGTGCATGTCTCCCGGAAAATGCGAAGGCACCCAGTCGAGGATAACGCCAATGCCAGCCTGGTGAAACGCATCAACCAGGTACATGAAGTCTTCCGGCCTGCCAAATCGCGCGCTTGGGGCAAAGAACCCTGTGATCTGATAACCCCATGAAGGGAAATAGGGGTGCTCCATCACGGGCATGAGTTCCACGTGGGTAAATCCCATGTCTTTGACGTACTGCACCAGTTCGGTAGCCAGTTCCCGGTAATTGAGCGAGCGGTTGGCTTCGCTGGACAATTTTTTCCAGGAACCGATGTGCACTTCATACACTGACCAGGGTTGTGGTTTGCCGGCATTTGCCAGGCGGTTTTTCATCCATTGGGCATCCTGCCAGGTATATTCAAACTGGTGTACAACCGAAGCCGTTTTTGGGGGCGTTTCCCAGAGGCGGGCGTACGGATCGCCCTTGTCTAATCCAAAACCGTCGTACGTAGTAATGTGGTATTTATAGGCGTCGCCCACAGCAACATCCGGGATAAAGCCTTCCCAGATGCCGGATTTATCCCAACGGGGAAACAGGACATGCCGCTCGGTATTCCAGTTGTTAAACGAGCCCGCCACAGCTACCCGACGGGCGTGCGGTGCCCAAACCGAAAAAACAACCCCGGCCTGGCCATCAACAACAGCCGGGTGGCTTCCCAATTTATCATACAGGCGAAAGTGTTTGCCGGTTTGAAACAGTGCGATGTCATAATCGCTGAGGAGTGCAAATGGTTTGACGCTGTTGGACATAAGCTGTACGTAAGATTGCGCCCAAAGTAACCTATTCGGGGTGAATTCAAGAAAAAAAATATCCCTTGGCACAGTTTTGGGTATACCGTATACGACTTCTAATCCTTTCATCCCAAATAAGAAACAATCACCTATGGATGCACCACGACAAGTCGATTACCTGCGCGGATTTTCTTTTGCCACCGGATTATCACCCCTGGAACTCGAACAATTGACCGCCGTTGCCGAATGGCGAACAGTACCCAAACACACCATGATATACCTGGCCGATTCCCCCAGCGATACCGTTTGTCTGTTGGTCAAAGGCGCTGTTAAGATCGGTATTTACTCTCCCGACGGACGGGAAATCATCAAGAGCATACAACACCCCTACGACCTGTTTGGTGAGTTGGGTCTTTCCGGCGAACTGCGTCGGAGTGAGTTTGCCTGCGCCATGAGCCAGGAGGTGCATTATCTCGCAATTCCGGCAGCGGCGTTTCAACAACTCATGCGCAACAATTTTGCTTTTGCCCAGCACCTGATGGATGTGATGGGCGAGCGCTTGCGCCGGGCCGAACGCCAGTGGGAGTCGCTTATC
>JBMOHO010000049.1:0-15105 GCA_049317805.1 Saprospiraceae bacterium | reverse complement strand
TTATACATGGGGTGCACCCTGGAGCAACGACATCAAGCAACTCATGACGGTGGCGGCGCTGCTGATCTATGTGGCCTATTTTATTTTACGGTCATCGTTTGACGAGCCGGAAAAGGGCGCACGCATAGCGGCTGTGTATAATATCTTTGCTTTTGCTACCCTTATTCCGCTCATTTACATCGTGCCGCGCATATTCAGCAGCCTGCACCCGGGCGGAGAAGGCAATCCGGTATTCAACAGAGACGACCTGAATGCCAACATGCGCATGGTCTTTTATCCGGCAGTATTGGGTTGGACTTTGTTGGGATTATGGGTAGCACAGTTGCGTATTCGTTTCAAAGTTTTGGAAAACCGGTTACTGGACCGATAGGTACAAACCATATCTCTCATCTTTTTTGAAGGATTCATAACATGAAATTTTTCAGCAAGTACATTATTTTAATAATTGTTTTGTTGCAGCCTCTATATTTGCCAGCGGTTTGGGCGCATGGCGAGAATGATTTCATGCGGAATACGGGTAAAATAGGCGTTGTAGCGGGCGTCATCTTGCTCATTTTCCTGGGTTTAATCCTTTACTTGTGGCGACTGGACCGGAAACTTACCAAATTAGAAAATCAAATTATGGACGACCATGAGCGGACACATTAGTTTCTTCCAAAGCGTCGAGAATTACGTCGACAAAGCCGCCGCACACACCGACATCCCGAGGGGGTTGGTGGAGCAAATCAAAGCCTGTAACCTCGTTTTGCGCATTCGGTTCCCGGTGCGTGTGGGCAACGACTACGAAGTTATCGACGCCTACCGTGTGCAGCACAGCCACCACCGTTTGCCGACAAAAGGCGGCATCCGCTATGCTGAATCGGTAGATCAGGATGAAGTGATGGCCCTTGCGGCCTTGATGTCGTACAAATGCGCGCTCGTTGATGTGCCTTTTGGCGGCGCCAAGGGCGGCATTAAAATCAACCCGGCCAAGTACACGGTTGAGCAATTGCAAAACATCACCCGCCGCTACACTACAGAACTTGTCAAGAAAAACTTTATCGGCCCTGGCATTGACGTGCCTGCGCCCGATTACGGTACCGGACCCCGCGAAATGGCCTGGATTCTGGATACGTATCAGGCATTCCGACACGGTGAAATTGACTCCATCGGCTGCGTGACCGGCAAACCGGTTACCCAAAACGGCATCCGTGGCCGCGCCGAAGCCACCGGCCGTGGCGTGTTTTACGGCCTGCGCGAAGCCATTTCGTACGCCGACGACATGAAAAAACTGGGCCTCACGCCCGGTATTGCCGGCAAAACCATGGTGGTTCAGGGCCTGGGCAACGTGGGCAGCAACACCGCACTCATCAGCCAACAGGAAGGCGATGTGAAAGTAATCGGTGTGGCCGAACGCGAAGGGTCTATTTATTGCGCTACGGGCATCGACGTGGAAAAACTGCTGGAATTCCGCAATGAAACCGGTTCCATCATCAGCTTTCCGGGGTCTACCACCCTGGCTGACCGCATGGCCGCCCTTGAACTGGAATGCGACATCCTGGTGCCTGCTGCGTTGGAAAATCAGATTACCCTTGAAAATGCATCGCGCATCAAAGCCAAGATCATTGCAGAAGCCGCCAATGGCCCTATCAGTGCAGATGCGGAACCGGAACTGCTGAAAAAAGGCATTTTGATTTTGCCCGACTTTTACATCAACGCCGGCGGTGTAACAGTCTCTTATTTCGAATGGCTCAAAAACCTGTCGCACCACCGCTTCGGCCGCCTCGAAAACCGCTTCCAGTCCAATGCATTTAATGGCATCCTGACCAAAGTGGAAGAAATGACAGGCCGTTCCATTGGGGAGCGCGAGAAAAATTTCCTTTCGCGTGGCGGTACAGAAATTGAACTGGTGAATTCCGGTCTCGAAGACACCATGATCACGGCTTATCAGCAAATCCGCGATACCCTCGCAAAGCATCCCGATGTGCAGGATGTACGGACAGCCGCCTTTGTTTGTTCGCTCAAAAAAATTGCCAGCGATTACGTATCCATGGGTATTTTCCCATAGGAAACGCCTCTATTGGTTTCTGAAAGCCGCCGGGCAGGACGATGTTTGGTTCAAACATCGTTCTCAAGCCTCGGCGGCTTTTTTTATGGATTTTGCCTCCGAATGCTTTCACTGGCCGTAATTATTGTTGCCCTAAATGTTGTTTTGCCCTTTTGGGTCAATTTTTTTGTCCGCCATACCCCTGTTATTGAAGTTTTTTCAAAATTTACAGAGGTATTACCGATTTACTATTGCAGAATATTTTTTGTTGCCCTACCTTTGGGGAAATTTTACAACCCGAAATTTTATTTCACTAATCTTCATCACCATGTCGGACAAACTGGATAAGATCGATCTCAAGATTCTTAAAATCCTTCAGGAAAACAGCAAGATCACCAATCTTGACCTCTCCAAGAAAATTGGCCTTTCCCCTGCGCCTACACTTGAACGTGTAAAAAAGCTGGAGCAGAGCGATATCATTCAAAGCTACCATGCTCAAGTGAACCCACACATGATGGGCCTGAACGTCAAAACGTTCGTGTTGGTTTCGCTGCACTGGAAAAAGGAAAATGCGCTCAACAACTTTTTGGATAAGATCAACAAGATCGACGAGGTCACGGAATGCTACATCATCACCGGTGAAGCAGACTTTCTCATGAAAATCATCTGCAAAGACATTCCAACCTACGAACAACTCTTGTTCAAAAGCCTCAGCCAAATCGAAGAAATTGAACGCCTCAAAACCCTCATGACGCTCTCCACCGTGAAAGATGTCAAAATTTTGCCGTTCAATTACGACCCGGTTTAGTCTGTTAGTCGTTAGTCTGTTAGTCTTGTCGCTTTTGGTTTTTGTGATCAGGATTTATGGATTTTAGATTTCCCACGTAATCTTTGTGATCTATTTAGGAATAATTAAAAGCAGGGCCGACTAACAGACTAACGACTAACAGACTAACGACTAACAGATTACTGGGCGAGGATGTGCGCCATGCGCATGAGTTCTTTGCTGACCGATTTGCTTTTGGTAATGGCCTCGGTGAAGGGGGTGTAGTGCACATTGTTGTTTTTCATGCCGGCCATTACGCCAGATTGACCGGCAAGCAGGGCTTCGACGGCGGAAAAGCCGAGCACGCTGGCCAATACCCGGTCGAAGGCTGAAGGGGAACCGCCGCGTTGCAGGTGGCCGATGACAGACACCTTGATGTCGTCGTATATGTCAATCTGGTTTTCCACGTGTTTGGCTATGTCGTACACGGTGCCCATGTGGTTGCCTTCGGCGACGATCACGATGCTGAACAATTTGGCTCGTTTGGCGCCGCGTTTGAGCAGTTTCATCAAATCTTCGAGGTTGGTTTCTTCTTCCGGTATGAGTACGCCGCCTGCGCCGCCCGCGATGGCCGTATGCAGCCCGATAAAGCCCGAATGCCGACCCATCACTTCTACAAAAAAGAGCCGGTTGTGGGAATCGGCGGTGTCCCTAATTTTGTCGACCGCCTGCACGGCTGTATTCACGGCAGTATCAAAGCCGATGGTGAAGTCGGTGCCGTACAAGTCGTTGTCGATGGTGCCGGGCAGCCCGACAATCTGAATGTCCGGGTATTCTTTCATAAACTCGACAGCCCCGGTGAAGGTGCCGTTGCCGCCAATGGCGATGAGGCCCTGGATGTCGTTGAACATCAGGTTTTCATATGCCTGTTTGCGGCCTTCGGGGGTCATAAAGCGTTGGCTTCGAGCTGTTTTGAGCAATGTGCCACCCCGGTGAATGATGTTGCTCACGTCTGTGGTTTCGAGGCGTTTGATGTTGCCGTCGATCATGCCTTCATAACCCCGATAAATGCCATACACGTGCAGATCATTGTGAATGGCATTGCGCACAATAGCCCGCACCGCAGCATTCATGCCGGGGGCGTCGCCTCCAGAGGTAAATACGGCGACGCGTTTTATTTCCTTGTTCATCCCTGTTTGGTGTTTGTGTGTTGTGGTAAATGGAAAGCCACGAGGGCTTGAATGGGTTTTTGAATGATTTTCCCCAAAGAGAGCCCGTTTTCCTGTAGGCAAACGGTCAATATGTCCTGATAATGATGGGCAATGGAGCCTACAAAATGCACGGGCAAGCGCTGGTGTCCTTCGTATTTTGTCAGGTGCGCAGATACGAATGCTTGCAGGCAATGATGCACCATCTGTTGAATGACCGGATGATCGTGGTGTTGCACCATAAACCGGGAAAACGTAGCCAAATAAGCATTTCCGCCCTTTTCATAAATGCGGTCTTTGATGTAATGCGGCCCTTCAGGGTGTGCATGTTCAAACAAGTCCTTCAAATCCTGCGGCAATTCGCGGTAATACCAGGCCCGCAAAAATGTTTTGCCGAGGTGGGTGCCGCTGCCTTCGTCGCCCAAAAGCCAACCGAGTGAAGGCACATTATCAATGATGTCTTGCCCATCGTACAAACAACTGTTGGAGCCCGTACCCAAAATACAGGCAATGCCGGGTTCAAAACCGCAAGTAGCACGTGCTGCAGCCAGCAAATCATGCTTGACCGACACCACGGCGTTCGGAAAAACGGTCAAAAATGCGTCTTCTACAATGCCGGCCCGGTGTGCATCGTGTATGCCGGTTCCGTAAAACCAGATGTTGCCTACCAAGGCGTCTTTCCCAAGTGCGGGCCGCAACTGTTGCTCCAAAATCTGAACAATCTCGGTAGTGGCATGAAAAAACGGACTGAAACCGGCCGTTCGAACCAGTTGGTAGTCAGTTGAAGACAAATGGGATGGTGGATCAGACAACAGGAGCCAGTCGCATTTGGTGGAACCACAGTCTGCTATCAGATCAATTGGCTTTTGAATCATAACTGGAGAAAAGGAGACGTCGGTAGGTGTATAATGAACAACAAGGCTCAAGGCAAATATACAGGCACAAATGCTTAGCGCAGGCTTGAATTTTTTATAAACATTTTGTTGCTAAATTAAAAACAAAACGTTTATCTTTGCAGGGTCATTATTAGTCTCTCAACATTAAATTTTTTTACAATGGAACGTTTGCAATATGCCCAATCAACAATGAACAGCCAAGGGATGGCGGATGCAAACCGCCTCCAGGTGAAGGCCGCCTCTGATGGCGTTTTGTGGAAACTGTTGCTCCTGAGCGCTTTGGCGTACATGGTTTGGAGCAACAAGATTTCTGTGGTGTTCAGTTTAAAGGAACCCGCACAAGTGTCTAACGCAGAAGCGAAACCAGTCAATGCCTCCTTAATGGATGCTTTATGGAGTTCGCCCAAACAAAACACAGTGGAGGAAATTATGGTGGAAATGCCACCGGGCGAGGTAAGTAACCTTACATTGGCCATTGATCCCGGTTTTGCGCAAAGGTATGCGGTGCCTGAAGTAGAAGTAATGAGCCAGCAAAATGCCTGTTCGGCTTATATCAAACGCTTTTCTCCGGTCGCGGTAGCTGAAATGCGGAAATACGGCATACCGGCCAGCATCATCCTGGCACAGGGACTGCTCGAAAGCGATGCGGGCGGCAGCCGTTTGGCTCAGAAGGCCAACAACCACTTCGGCATCAAGTGTTTTTCCAAAAAATGTGCTAAAGGCCATTGCATCAACCAGACGGACGACAGCCACAAAGATTTTTTTGTGGCTTATCCCAACGTGTGGGGCAGTTTTCGTTCACACAGCGAGATGCTGCAAAAAGGGGAGCGGTACCGCCATCTGTTTGATTTGCCCAAAAACGATCATCGGGCCTGGGCGCGTGGTTTGGAAGACGCCGGATACGCTACGGATCCTCAATATGCCGAAAAACTGATGGCCATCATTCAAAACCTGAAACTCGAGCGCTTCGACAGGTAGCGCCGTTTACCACTAAGTTTTTTTTACCACTAAGGCACTAAGGGACACTAAGTTTTTTTTTTACCACTAAGGCACTAAGGGACACTAAGGGACACTAAGTTTTTAGGTGGGATTTGGAGTAGGGGAGCGCTTTTCTATCGCACTCACACCTTCATTTCCCAAAGATTGGTGTTCAAAACTTGGTGGCCCTTAGTGTTTCTTTGTGCCTCAGGGGTAAAGAAAGCAGCGGAAAAAATTAGTTGCTGCCGGGTGTTTGGAGTGGAATTTCCACACCTTCGGCGCCAGTAGCGGTTGCGCCCACCATAAGTGCCGAAACGATGCAAAGGGCAAAAAGTGAAGCAGCCAGTACCCAGGTGGCTTTTTCTACAAAATCAGTGGAGCGCGCTGCGCCAAATAATTGCTGTGCCTGTCCACCGAAAGTCGCATCCACACCACCGCCTTTCGGGTTTTGGATCAGGATAACGGCTACCAACAAGACACTCACCAACACGATCAGAACCGTCAGAAAAGAGAGCATTGTACGTTATTGTTTAAGTTTGTTTATTTCGGCCGCAAAATAAGCGCTTTTTTCCGGGAAATCCAAGCGCATTCTTTCCAACATGGCAATTGCTTTATCGCGGTGCCCTTGTTCCGCCAATAATTTAGCCAATGTCAAGCTGTAAAGTTTGGGTTTTTCCCGAATGCTTTCCTTGGCCAGCACTTGAGCGTTTGGCAAGGTAAAGGAGGCCTCAAATGTGGTGGCCGCCGGTTTTTTGGCCATCAACACGGGTAAGTTGAATTGGAGGTACCAGTCAGGAAAAGACAAATGGACGCCATTGGTAGCCGGAGCCGGTTTTTGATCGGACACATTCGGCAAAACAACGCCGTTTTCATTTTGATGCACCTCCGGAGTCACCTCTACCATGCTTTGCTCTTTTGTTTCCTCCATTGGTACTACCATGTCTTGTTCCTCCTTTTTATGGTCATTCAACGTTGTAGCTGCATCATGATCACCGTTTTCGGACGTTGCAGTGGCGGTCATCAGCGAAAACAATCGAACCCTGTCAAGGCTGTACACCGATGCAGTAGCGAGCATGGGTGTGGCATCGGGATGCGATTCATGTTGTGCTTTTATGGCCAACAGGTAGCGCAGGTTGTGCGCATACGGATACGCCAGTGCCAGCGTCTTCAGTTCTTCAAAAGAAATGGACGACAGCAATTCCGGATTTTCCAGCAAGCGAATCAGGCGCTCCTTTGTCAAAATGATCGCAAAAGTTAGTACAGCAGGCAAAAATACGTCTTTTTTTACCAATCATTGAATGCCGCATTGAAAATATCGTCTAATAACTGATTCGATATCTGTCGGATAAGCTCATCTTGAACGGTAAAGAGGTCGGCCGTGCTGGAAAATTCTGCAAAGTGACTGAACCGTTTTTCTGTAGGCCAACCGGCTTTTTCTTTTACATTGTTCTTGTAATACACGGAAACCGTCATTTCCAGGCGGTTTAGCGCTACTGTTTCCTCTCCGGGCCTGGGCGCTATGGGTATTACCCTGTACTCAACCACTTTGCCGCCCAATTCAACGTGGGGGTTCTGGTTGACCAGCCGAAGCCTGGTCTCGCTTCGTATTTTGTCTTTAAGGCGCTCCGTAAAATCAATGGCAATGGTAGGCGGCGCATTGGGCGCTATGTTTTCAAAAGTACGAACGAAAAAAGTTTCGATTTCAGGATCAACCGAAATGCCATTTAAGGTATAACAACCGGAGGTTCCCACCAGAGCCAGCAGCATCAGGATCCACAAACTGCGCATGTGCATCATTTTATCAGGTTAAATGTCAACATTTGAAACGCTGTATGCACTCATTCCCATTCAATGGTTGCTGGCGGTTTGGTGGAAATATCATACACGACCCGGTTGATGCCTCGCACCTGGTTGATGATTTCGCTTGAAACCTCGGCCAGGAAATCATACGGCAAACGACTCCACTCGGCCGTCATGCCGTCGGTTGAATTGACGGCCCTCAAAGCCACAGTTTGTTCGTAGGTGCGTTCATCGCCCATGACACCGACCGATTGAATGGGCAGCAGGATGGCACCAGCTTGCCAGACACTGTTGTATAAGCCCTTTTCTTTCAGCAAGTTGATGTAAATGGCGTCGGCCTCCTGAAGCATGGCTACTTTTTCCGGGGTGATGTCACCGAGGATCCGAATGCCCAGGCCGGGCCCCGGAAAGGGGTGCCGTTGCAAAATGTTGAGCGGCACCTCAAGTTGGGCGCCCACCCGCCGCACTTCGTCTTTGAACAGCATGCGCAAAGGTTCCACAATTTTCAGCTGCAGGGTATCGGGCAAACCGCCCACATTGTGGTGGCTTTTGATGGTGACAGATGGGCCGTGCACGCTGATCGACTCAATGACGTCGGGATAAATGGTTCCCTGACCCAACCACAGGAAATCCGGATGTGCTTTGGCTTCCTGCTCGAACGCTTCTACAAACAGTTTTCCAATGATTTTGCGTTTTGCTTCCGGGTCACTGACGCCTTTCAGGGCCGTGTAAAAACGATCGCGGGCGTCTATGCCTTTGATGTTAAGGCCCATTTGCAGGTATGAATGCAGTACATCCTGAAATTCGTTTTTGCGAAGCAGGCCGTTGTCTACAAAAAAGCAAAACAAACGATCGCCAATAGCCCGATGGAGCAATTCAGCGGCAACGGTGGAATCCACGCCGCCAGAGAGCGCCATAATCACTTTGCCGTCGCCGATCAGTTCCCGCAATGAAGACACTGTGTCGTTGACAAAATGGGCTGGCGTCCAGTCTCCGGTGCAGCCGCAAATGGTATACACAAAATTTTTGAGCAACTGGAACCCCTCGGTCGTATGGTACACTTCGGGGTGAAATTGAATACCATATAAAGGATGGGTAAATTGTGGCCGGTCAGCACGGAAGGCAGCAACGGGGATGCTTTCGGTTCTGGCAATGGTGTTGAAACCATCTGGCACCCGAAGTATGGTGTCGCCATGGCTCATCCAAACCTGCGATTCATGGGCAATGTTGGCAAAAAGAGGGTCATCATCAGCCTGATGTGTCAACACGGCTTTGCCGTATTCGCGTTTTTCAGAACGCGCAACCTCGCCTCCATAGAAATCGACAGTTAACTGTGCGCCATAACAAATGCCAAGCACCGGATATTGCCGGGTCAATTGGTCCAGGTCGATGCGCAAAGCGTCGGGCTGCTTCACTGAAAAGGGGCTTCCGGACAAGATCACGCCCTTCAATTGGTCGCTGTTTTCCGGAAATTTGTTGTACGGGACAATCTCACAATACACATTCATTTCCCGTATCCGTCGGGCAATGATTTGTGTGAATTGGGAACCAAAATCAAGGATGAGGATTTTTTCCATCGGACAAAGGTACAGGAGTTAATGTTCTGATCAATCGATAATGATCAGCGGCAATGCTATTCTACCCGTCTCAAAATGCACAACCACCCAATAGGTTCCTGGCACAAGCGTTGACCGGGGCAGCAAAACCCGCTCCCATGTGCCGGGTTGTTGCCAGCGCAATCGACCTTGCGCATCCCACAACTGCACATCAAGCGGCGGGGCATATCCTGGTGCCGTTTCGAGCCATACTTGCCCCTTGGCAGGGTTGGGGTATAAACGGATTCGGTGCCATTCGGAAGGCACGTTGCCGACGCTCGAGGGGAGCATCACTTCTATGGTTTTTTGCAAAACCGACACGCCGCAGCCGTTTATGGCGTTCAGCGTAACGGTATACGTGCCGCTTTGTGCGTATTGGTGCTCCGGGTTTGTAGCGGATGCGGTCTGGGAGCTGTCACCGAATTCCCAGTTGAACTGCATGGCGCCTGTACTCAGGTTGTCAAACTGAACCACGCCGTTGGGCAACACGGTGGCGTTAAAATCGGCCGTCGGGATATCCAACAAAACGACGTCAAACGATTTGGTAAACGTATCGTTCCCGAGCAAATTGGTAGCAATCAACGTGGCGGTGTACGTTCCGGCGGCGTTATAGGTCACAGAAGGTTCCGTGAGCGTAGAAAAATCAGGCATCCCCCCCGGAAACAACCATTGGAAAGACGAGCTGTTGTCCGAGCTGGTGTTTTGCACATTCAATTGGGCCAAAGTGATGCAACCAAATATGGTATCAGGCAGGATGAATCCGGCAATTGGAGGCGTGCCAAACTGCAGCGTAAGTGTTTGTATGGCTGTATCGCAAGGTCCGATGGCGTAAAGGGTCACCAGGTAGTCGTCTCCTGTAGAATAGGTATGCACGGGTGCGGGCTGGTTGCTGAAATTGTTGTCGCCAAAATCCCACCAGAATGCATCGGCCCATTGCGTTGAAGCTGAAAACTGCACGGTTAAACCGTTGATGTTGCCTTGAATATCGGCAATCAGCGGAGGGCCAACCGGCACATTGCTTTGCGGCAATGCAAATAAGGTGTCCAACATGCCTGCCGCCCCAACCTCGGCACCGTTGGAGCTTCCGTTGCAAGGGGAGGCAGAATTGGTGACTACGCCCGGCATGCCGCCGCTGACATCAGCCACCAGCAGGTTGTTGCAGAAAACGACCCCCCCACCGCCGCCGCCGCCTGGGCCAAAGCAACGCATCTGGTTGCTGTTTTGGGTGTTGCCCCCTCGTCCGCCGCGTGTCTCTAAGGTCAGATCGGGATTGGTTGTTTGAAGAGATAGCCAAATGGAGCCGCCGCCGCCGCCGCCGCCGCCGCCGTCGCCGATGGCCAAGGCTGCATCCAGTCCATTGCTGCTGATGTGGGGCATCACTCCGTTGATGGTGGCAGCGGACAAGATGATGATGCCTCCGCCAGCCTTGCCTGCGCTGAAGGACGTGTTGTTGCTGTGTCCGCTGCCGCCGCCACCGCCCAGAAAGATGCGATTGTTAGCGGGAGGCATGGCTGTTCCGCCGAATCCGGGGAAATCGCCATTGCAGTTCAGGAAGGCAGGTTCGTCGTTTATGCCGCCTCGTCCGCCCGAACCGCGGCCTGCTCCGCCACCTCCACCGGCATTGTGGTCGTTGGATCCGCCACCAGCGATGGTTGCGGCCCCCCTGCCTGCTTCCAATCCTGCGGGCAGCATTGCGAGGCCTTCCCCTTTAAGCGCGCCGCGCCAGTCATTTTTTCCGAATACATAACCAAAAATGGGCAGGGCCCAATTGCATAAATTGGGTGTGGTGATCTGCACTTGACCGCCTCGGAAACCCATACCATCGGCCACGACCGGCGCGTTGAGCGTTAAGGTTTGATCAACTGTAAAGGCAAGTATACCGCCGGTTGAACCGTCCCAGGCTTTTGGGTACAGCGTATCGGTGACCGTAGCAGCGGGATACGCCGGAAACGACACCAACTGGATGCTCCCGGCGGTGTCGTACGCATGCAACAGTTGTGCTGAAAAAAATACGGCATCGGCAGCAACGGAATCGATCACAGCCACCTCTAATAAACCGGCAGAGCCCAGTGCCGTAACAGACCCAAACGCAACGGTGTTGGTTGTATTGATGGTTACGCCCTGCATTTGAGCGATGATTACCCGGTTGCCGGCGCGAAAACCGGTGGTGTCAACCACCTTCACCCATGCGGCGCAGGCGTCGTAGTCAGTCACTCGGGCATATTGATTGATGACCCCGGATATGGATTGAGCGTGGGCAGGGAGGCGAAAAAAAAGGGCCAAACACAGCAAAAACGGAAGTCTGCGTAACATAAGGAGGGTAGGTTGAGTAAGCTGTTGATCACAAAGTTGCCGTATTTTGTGGAGCTTGGCACGAATAAATCTATTTAACGCAAGCTTAATGGTTCAATTACAAGAAATTATCAGTCAGTTTTCGTTACTTTACGCCGATTTTTTAACGCCCAATTACGATAAACCTTATGGTACACGACGATTACCTCCGTTGTTCTGCTTATCAGAACCAACCCGTTCACCCACTGGAAGCCGGTTTTGTTTCGTTTTATAACGAAAGTCAGGACCGCTATTATTTTGCACTGTTGGACACCAATCGTTTGGTGCTTTTGCGCAGTGAAGCGTACGAAACCGAAAAATCGCGCGAAAATGGTGTGCAAGCGGTGATCAAGAACCGCCCGTTGCCGGAGCGTTATGTGATTAAGAAAGAAGAAGGATTTTACTACCTGATTTTACGCGCCGGCAACCGCAAGGAAATTGCCCGCTCTTGTGAAATGGAAACAGAAGCACAGGCAAAAGGCCTGATGGAAAAATTGTTGGATGTCAATTTTGACCGCATGGTTTTCCGTGGTGATGCTAAAGCATCCGAACCAGCAGTTGGTGTGCCTGCAACAGCCGAACAAACCAATGGCGCAGCAGAAACAGAAACAAAATTAGCCGCCCCGGAGCGCACATTTACCGCTGAATACAACACCGTACACATTGAATTCAATGATCCGGAAACAGGTACAGCATATCCGGCGCTGGATCACTACTATGGCCACGCCACGCTGCACGACGAACACGGAAGAACCGGTTATGCGGTGTTTTCAGGCGCAGACGGCAAGCACTACTTTGTGGTATACAACACCGATGGTTCCATTTACCAGCGCTCCAGCGGCTTTGCCACGGCAGAGTTGCGCGATGGTGCACTGGCTGCGCTCCGCAACCACATTACCCACGCCGATCGCTACCGGGTGGTGGAAGCGGAGGGTAAATTTGCCGTTGCGCTGGTAGACGATGAGGATCGCGAACTCAGCCGTTCGGGTTTGTACGATACTTTTACTGAAGCATTTTCCAAAACGCCTGCTTCCCACCAATTGCCAGGCAGCGGCAACGTATACTAAGATCCTGTTTCCTCCTTTTTCAATGGCTTACCCCGCTTTTGCAGGGTAAGCCATTTTTTTATGCTTAAAAACAAGTCGGACTCCAATCAGGCACTTTCGCGCATCTCCAGTTCCCAATCGGTATTGGCCATCACGACGACCACCACACCGGCGAGGATCATAATGATTTTGAGGACAAAAGCGAGCAGCAAACCGCCCCACTCGAGGAATTTCAGAAACGCCCAGTTGACGCCCACCAATTGAAGAATGATGGCGCTAAAGCCTAAAATAACCAATACAAAGCCCACGAGGAGCCAAAGACCTTTTCTTTTCATGGCGGTATTGTGAAAAGCCTGTAACTTTGAACGACGTAATTTGTTCAAATATTTCTTTTCCCAAATAGCGCCAACGCCCTTGTTCACGCCGCACCACCACGCCGTACAACTTGTCGAATGCCCACGCGATGCCATGCAAGGGCTTCATGATTTTATACCCACCGAAGTCAAAGCATCGTACATCAATCAGTTGCTTCAGGTGGGTTTTCATACCCTTGATTTCGGGTCTTTTGTGAGTCCCAAAGCCATTCCGCAAATGCGGGATACGGCAGAGGTGCTCGATATGCTCGATTTGAATGCGGCTTCCGCCAAGCTGTTGGCCATTGTGGCCAACCAGCGCGGGGCAGAAGACGCCTGCCAGTATCCTCAAATTCAATATTTGGGATACCCCTTCAGCATCAGCGAAACGTTTCAGTTGCGCAACACCAACGCCACCATTGCGGAGAGTGTGGAGCGCACCAAAGCCATACAGGAATTGTGTGCTGCCAACAACAAAGAATTGGTGATTTACATCTCCATGGGCTTCGGAAATCCTTACGGCGATCCGTGGAACACCGATATAGTGCATCGGTGGGTGGATGAACTGCTTGGGCTGGGGGTGCGCATTTTTTCCTTGTCGGACACCATTGGCTGCTCCAACCCTGAAAACATTGCATACCTGTTTGGCAACCTCATTCCAGCCTACCCGGATGCTGTATTCGGGGCTCATCTGCATACCCAACCGCACAACTGGCGCGAAAAAGTGCAATCGGCATGGGAAAGCGGTTGTCGGCGTTTTGACGGCGCACTCAGGGGGTACGGCGGTTGTCCGATGGCTAAAGACGACCTGACAGGCAACATGGCCACCGAAAACATGGTGCTTTTTTTTGACGAAGTGGGCGCCGACCTCGGTATAGACCGGTTGGCATTCGGGAAAAGCATGTCCATGGCGCTTGAGGTGTTTCCGTAAAGGGTTGTGGTGAGCAACCGGTTTTACTCCGCTTTGATCATGAGGAACCGAACGTTCATGTGTTCGAGGGGGCTTGATGCTTTGCCGCCTGAGCCGAAAGGTTGGTGGAAACGCCACTAATTAGTAGAAAAACCAGTAGTTGTGTTTTGCTTGGCATGGCTTAAAATTTTTGGAGTTTGTGGGGTTTTTCATCCATCAGGCGGGGGCTCTTTCCAGGTAAAATATATTCTGAACCTGTGCCAATTTCATATATTCTTACTTCGCGTTTACTTGGATCAAAGATGAGTTGCTCAAAAACAGTTTCGTCCCTATCTGTATTTCCCAAACGTTCAAAATCGATGGATATCAAATTATTATCAAATCGCTTCAAGGTGCCTGGGAATACCCCTCGAAGCACATTCATCCCCAAATAATGCATCAATCGTTTGTCCTCCTGCATGTCGTATAGGTCAAAATAAGCCGCACATGGCTCAAAAGGACTGCCTGAAGTAGCATGTAGCCTCCCCCCATAAGATACACACAGATAGCGCCCGTCGGTCGTAACCAATGCGGCATGAAAGGTGTAGTCCGGTTTGATTCGCAGCAATTCTTCTCCTTGGGGATTTAAGACTATGACGGTGCTTTCCCAACTGACTACATAAGCAGAAGGGTACTCAACATCCCCCTCATGCCGGTAACCAATCAAATAATTACCAACCAAGTAATATCCTACATCATTAAGCAGGCTTATGCTGTTGTAGGTAGAATAATATTGTGGCGGCGGTAATTTTGCAAACACACAATCAGAATCAGGTTCCTCGGGTAGAATCTCAGATTCTGGATCAATATTACCTGTTGTAATACCCGGATATTGACCATTGTAGTACGGCGACAGGGCTTCGAGGTCTACGGTCTTTAATAGTGCATGCGACAGGGTGTCGTAGTATTCCAGTTTTTTTATTGGTAATCTAGAAAAGGGCCATTGGTCCTCAAACATCAATATTCCCGGCGCTTGCTCTTCTACAATAAATTGTACCGTATCGATGGTGATGGTGTCGCGGTAGAATCCTCGGGTGTAACGATCCCATCTCAAAGTATACGCCCCATAGATACGCGGAGGCCGCACCAGTGCCTGTTGCAGCTGGGTGGAGTCGGCGGGGTTGGGTGGTTGTTGGCCGGTGCATTG
The DNA here is from genome assembly GCA_049317805.1 of Saprospiraceae bacterium. GTDB lineage: Bacteria > Bacteroidota > Bacteroidia > Chitinophagales > Saprospiraceae > M3007. Next base: position 10 of record JBMOHO010000049.1, on the reverse strand, counting down.
GAGGTATGCG
>JBMOHO010000048.1:0-15534 GCA_049317805.1 Saprospiraceae bacterium | reverse complement strand
CTAATGCCCCCAAATACCGGGCGGCAGCGGGCGACAGAATCACCTCGATGTTCGGATCAAATCCATCCGGAATGCGCCCAATCACCTTGACGGCCGTTTTTCGGTGGCTCATCGGGTTTTCCACGTACATGGTGGCGCCAATGATGGCCGACTTGTGCAGGGCGTAATACTGGCCTTCCTCGGTTTTGTCTTTTTGCCAAAAACACACACCCTGAGCGTAGTACTCTTTGTACTTGTCCTTATCCTGCTCGTACTTTTGCCGCAATTGTCCTTGTGGTGTATTGACGGTAGTTTGCCATTCGGCCGGTATACCGCTGGTGCTCATCCAGCCCATGTGCAATACCTGTCCGGTTTTTAAGGTGTTGCCGGTGAGTCGGTTGCGCTTCATCACGCTGTCTACCGACATGTCGAAGTAGCGGGTGGATATGTTGTACAGGTTGTCGCCAGACCGGACTCGGTAATACAAACGCGCGTGTTTTTTGGGATTAAACTGTGCCCCCGGATACCGGATGATGGCTTTATTGGGCAGCGGGATGTGGAGCACTTGTCCAATTTGCAACACCGGCTGTGTTTGCAGCACGGTATTTTCGGCGTACAACGCGTCGAGGCTAAGCCCGTAATAAGTGGAAAGGGCAAAAAGGGTTTGATCGGCTTCCACCACGTGCCTCAGGAATTTGCGCTGTTGGCGCAGCTCTAAAAAAATGGAATCGCCGGGTTCCATCATCTTTTTGGGCGCAGCAATATGGTCTTGCGCGGACAAACCCGCCGCCGGCAGGCAGATGGACAACACAAACAGCAGTTTCAGGGGTATGTACATTGCGTTTTCTCGAGGCGCGAACGCCGATGACAGTACGGTTTTTACGGTGTAAATTTACGGCTTCTTTACGCAATGAATCAAGCTTTGTATGATCCTTGGCATTATTCCGGCTCGTTACGCCTCTACCCGTTTTCCGGGAAAACCGTTGGCCCTCATTCAGGGGCGCACCATGATCCAACGCGTGTACGAACAGGCCGCCGCAACCCATCGGCTTGATCAGGTGGTGGTGGCTACCGATGATGAGCGCATTGCGGAACATGTGCTGGACTTTGGCGGCTTTGTCCACATGACCCGCAGCGACCACCCCAGCGGCACCGACCGATGCGCAGAAGTGGCGCAACGCTTTCAAACAGCCGAACTCATCATCAATATCCAGGGCGACGAACCGTTTATCCAACCAGCTCAAATAGACCTGCTGGCCAACAGCATGGTAGAAGCCTCCGTTTTTTCCATCGGCACACTAGCCAAACGCATTGCCGACCAGGACACCCTCTTTAACCCCAACGTGGTGAAAGTGGTGTTTTCGACACAACATGGTGCCCTGTATTTCAGCCGCCACCCCATCCCGTTTCTGCGCAATGAAACACCCGAAAACTGGCTGGCCAACGGCCTTTTTTATAAACACATCGGTTTGTACGCTTACCGACGCGATACCCTGCTCGAAATTGCCGGCCTCCAACCCTCTCCCCTGGAAAAAGCCGAATCGCTGGAGCAACTGCGGTGGATCGAACACGGCCACCGCATCCTCGTGGCGGAAACGGAGCTGGAAACCGCCGGTATCGATACCCCGGAAGACCTGGAAAAGGTCAATGCCTAACCAAATGTGATCAACACATTGGCACCAAAATTCCAAATGGTGACAATCGCCGTCGCTATGAGTTTCGACAGGTAAAAATGCAGCCCCAGCCGCTCGTGCAGCAGGTAAATGATTCCGTTGTTCAGGGCCAGACCAATGAGCGAAATGCCGAGAAATTTGCCAAATTGTACCGCCACGTTCGGGTCGGCACTCTGAAAGGTCCATATCCGGTTAAGGATAAAATTGCTCACCACAGCCGTCAGGAACCCCAAACTGTTCGCAACGTACTGGTTGAGTTTGAGCTGCTCCCTGCAAATCCATGTGATGCCGAAGTCGACAAATACACCGGACAATCCCACGGCGCCAAATTTTAAAAACTTCCAGAACAAATCAGTTGTCATGCGGCACACGCTGCTTGGGTAAACGGAAAAGTTGCCAGGTTACCAACAACCATACGGCAATACAGGGAACGGCTTTGAGCACGTACGGGCGAATGATCATTTTTCGAACATACGGCGGAAACAAATCGGTAGGCGACAAAGACACGAGCGCAAAGGTAGTCCACAACAAGATGTTTTTGTACAAAGGTGGCGTGGTCGTGTCCCAATAATACCACAACCCTACCCCGCACATGGCCACCACAAAAGTGGGCGACTCCGCTTTGTGGTTGAAAATGATGACCCACAACAACACAGAAGCCCACGACAATGCCCTGACATGCAATGTGTTGTACGGCACGTGGCGCCACACCGACAACAGCAGCAGGCCCAACCCCGCCAAAGTAATGCCCGTTTTGGAGGGCTCCCATCCAAACCAGGTTTTCAGCCAGCCCGCCACGGAAAGGCCTGTAGACGCCTCATGATCTGTCAGCAGCAAATCGACCCAAAACCGATACGTGTTTTCCAGTTCTACCGGCGTGAGCACTGCGAGCGGCGCCAGCGCCAGCGCCACGCCCCAAAACGCCAGACCTGTCACAAATGCACGGCGCGAGGCGTACAACATGGCCGGTATGGCCGCAAAACCACCGAATATCTTGAGGAAAACGCCACCGGCCGTCCACCCGGCAGCCCAAAACGGCCGCGCACGCTCCAGCGCGATGTACGCCCACAGGATGCCCGCCGCCGTGAGGCCGTTGCTTTGGCTGTTTTGTACCGAGGTGATGAGTTCAATGAGCACAAACCAGGCGATAAACCGGCGCTGGGCAACCGTTAATCCTGGCAGGCGCAGGATGGCTGCCAACAACAGCAAAGCATTGAACAGGTTCCACAGGGGCATGCCCAACCAGTCGGGCAAAGGCGCAAACGGTGCCATGAGCAAGGCAAACGCCGGACTGTATTTGTACAAATCCATTTGCTCCAGGGGGAAAGCGCCATACGGATTTTCACCCTGCAACAGGTGCGGAAAAGCGTTTCGGAAAATGCGGTAGTTTTCGTAAAAAGTGTAGCCCTCTTCGGTGAGGCCCAAGGCGAGTTTGCCGGCAGAAGCGCCCAACACGGCGAGGGTATATACCCCCCACACCAAAAAGTCTGATTGCCAAAAACGCTTCACGATCACTTGTTTCGTTCCTGGGTAGACCGGTTAGGCTGTACGGTTTTGACCTCCGGTGTGCTCTTAAACCGTTCGGTGAGTTGGGCCTCGCTGATCTGGCCTGCGTCATAGGCCACCACCCAAAGGTTGGGCTCGCCGAGCCGCCGCACCAACTGCAGCTTCAAGTCATCAAAACGGGTAATCCAGTTGCCCGCGTTGGCCGCATCGTCGAGCAGCACAATCACCTCCCGCCGGTTGGCGCGGCTTGGGTCGCGCGGATTCACGCCCCTGCGCAGTTCCAAACCATGCGCACTGCCTATGGCTTTCATTTGCTCCTCCAATTCGAGCAGGGGTTTGGGCCGATCGATGCTGCCGCTCACGCTTTTGGGGCCATCCTCGTTGAACACGCGGAGGGTGGCACCGGGTGCATCGGCTATTTGCGAGGGGATGCGCTCGGGGTATTGCCAGAGGTTGACGTCGGTTACGGTTTTTTTCAGGGATTTGAGTTCTTCGGGCGTGAGTTGAAACGCGAATTCGCCTTCCCGTTCCACAAATTGTTTGCCCGTGTAGACCGCCCGCCCGTCGGGGTACACCGTCAATTTGTATATCGGACAAAATCCGAAACAGGCGCCCGTTTCGAGTTCGACGAGGGGAATGGTCAAATCAGCGCCTTTCGCCGTAGACTTAGAGGTATGGCAGGATGCAAGGGCTGTGCATACAATACTCATGACAATAAGGATAGCCGACGGTGCGCTGGGGGTGTATGCGAAGTAAGGCATGGGTATCACGTTTGCGAAAAGGCAAACTTATGAAAAATTTACGCGCCACATGGGCGGGTAGCTCGAAACTATGTACCCTAAGCCGTGTTTGAACAGGGAATCATTCATCTAAAAAACCGTTATGGACAATCAAATTGGCATCAACGCGGAAGACCGCGCGGCCGTAAGCCTGGAATTGAGTAAAATGTTGGCCGACACTTTTGTGCTGTATGTCAAAACCCGCCGCGCACACTGGAATGTAGAAGGAGCCGATTTTTATGCCCAGCACAAATTTTTTGAATCGCAGTACGAGCAAGTGGATGACATCATGGACAGCATAGCCGAGCGCATCCGTTCGCTGGGCCACTTCCCCCCTGCTACGCTAAAAGACTTTTTGGCCCATACCCACCTGACCGAAGCCATGTCGGAAACAAACGACAGCGCCGGGTTCATCACCGAATTGCTGCGCGACCACAACGCCATCATCATGAACATCCGGGGCAACATCAACCGCTTCGCCAATGTGCACAACGACCTGGGATCGAGCGACTTTATCACCGGGCTGCTGGAAAAGCATGAAAAAATGGCGTGGATGCTGAGGGCGCATCTGGTGCGGTAGGCGCAACAGTGTGTTTGGCAATATTTTTTATTTTTTCCCGTACAAAATTTGTCTTTTTGACCGCAACCGGTACCTTCGGCGTCTGAATGTTGCTGAACACATGATACTGGGTATTTTAAAAGAAAATGTAGGGGAACGGCGCGTGGCGCTTGCGCCGGATGCCGTGCCGGTGCTCCTCAAACAGGGATTTCAACAAGTTTACCTCGAACAACAGGCCGGTGCCACCGCTTTTTTTTCCGATCAAACGTACCAACTGCAAGGGGCCATTCCTGCCGATACCGATACCGTGTTGCGCGAGGCCGATGTGCTGGTGTGCATTCAACCGCCCAGCCCCACCCTGCTTCAAAAAATGAAACCCGGACAGGTGCTCATCGGCCAGTTTAACCTGCTGGACAAGCCAGCCGTGGTCGAACAATTGCGCGCTGCCGACTTGAGTGTATTCAGCCTCGACCTGGTGCCCCGCACCACCCGCGCCCAGGCGATGGACGTATTGTCGTCTATGGCCACCGTGGCCGGGTACAAAGCGGTGCTGCTGGCTGCCACCCACTTGCCCGGTTTTTTCCCCATGCTGATGACCGCCGCCGGTGCCGTCAAGCCCGCCAAATTGCTCGTGCTGGGTGCGGGCGTGGCGGGCTTGCAAGCCATTGCCACCGCCCGACGTTTAGGCGCCGTGGTGGAAGCGTTCGACGTACGGCGGGCCGCCAAAGAGGAAGTGCTCAGCCTGGGCGCCCGGTTTGTGGAAGTGGAAGGCGCACAAGACGACAGCAAGGCAGGCGGATACGCCGTAGAACAGAGCGAAGACTTCCAGCGCCGCCAGGCTGAACTCATTCACCAACATGCCATTCAGGCCGATGTGGTGATTTGTACGGCCCAAATACCGGGAAAAAAATCGCCCCTGCTGCTGCCGGAATCCACACTCGAACACATGAAACCCGGCGCAGTGATTGTTGACCTTGCCGCATCCGGCGGGGGCAACTCGGCATGGACGGTGAACAACGAAACCGTTTACCGCAACGGCCTGTGCATCATTGGCGACTCCAACCTGCCCGCTACCCTGCCCCGCGACGCCAGCAGCATGTTCAGTAAAAACGTGCTGAATTTCATCAAGCTGCTCGCTCCCAAAGGCGACGTGGTGTTTAATTTTGACGACGACATCCTCGCCGGTGCCTGTGTGGCGCATCAGCTCTCGGTCATCAGTCCTCGCCTGCAAACCCTTTTGCCCGCTTAACCCCCTTTCATCCTTTGGCATGATAGACTTTTTTTTACAGTATCAGTCCCTGATTTACATCGTCGTGCTGTCCGTCCTGCTGGGCGTAGAAGTGATCTCGCACGTGCCGGCGGTGCTGCACACCCCGCTCATGTCGGGCGCCAACGCCATACACGGCGTGGTGATCATCGGTGCCATCATAGTGATGGGACACGCCCGACCCGACGACTACTTGGCCCTGGCGCTGGGCTTCCTGGCGGTGTTGCTGGGCACCTTGAACGTGGTGGGTGGCTTCGTGGTGACCAATCGCATGTTGGAAATGTTTAAAAAGAAGAAATAATCCGATGACGGCTTTTATATTGCAAGTTTCCTACCTGCTGGCTTCCATTTCGTTCATCCAGGGCCTCAAAATGCTGAGCAGTCCTGAAACGGCGCGGCGGGGCAACCTGTATGCGGCAGGGGGCATGGTATTGGCCATTGTGGCTACCGTGTTGTTTCACCAAAATGAAGCGGGCGCGCCCATCGGCAACGTGCCCTGGATATTGTTGGCCATGGGCATAGGCACGGTTGTCGGTTATCTGATGGCCATGCGGGTACAAATGACCGCCATGCCCCAAATGGTGTCGTTTTTCAACGGCATGGGCGGTGCCTGTGCAGCCATCATCTCCATCGTGGAATTCCGCCAGCACGCCGATCCATCGCCCGGGTTTACCCTGATTGTGTTGCTTGGGCTCCTCATCGGCGCTGTGTCTTTCAGCGGCAGCATGGTTGCTTATGGCAAATTGGATGAAAAGATCAAGGACGTACACTTTTCGTGGTTGCGCTACCTCAATGTGCTGCTGTTGGCGCTGTTTGTGGCGCTGTTGGCGGTGGGCAGCTTGCAACCGCAGGAAAATGGCGAACTGGTGTTGTGGGTGCTGTTGGCGCTCGGACTGTTGTACGGCGTGCTGTTTGTCATGCCCATTGGCGGGGCCGATATGCCGGTGGTGATTTCCCTGCTCAACTCGTTTACCGGCATGGCCGCTGCTTTTGGCGGTTTTATGTACGACAACCCGGCCATGCTCACCGGTGGCATTCTGGTGGGTTCGGCAGGCGCCATCCTCACCGTGCTCATGTGCAAAGCCATGAACCGCTCCCTGTTCAATGTGATCCTGGGGGCATTCAGCGGCAGCGGCGGCATCCAGCAAGCACACGGCGATCAGGTGATCCGGGAAATATCGCTCACCGACGCCGCCATCCTGTGCGCATACGCTGGCCGGGTATCCATTGTGCCGGGCTACGGCCTCGCGGTGGCCCAGGCCCAGCACGTATGCCACGAATTTGAAAAAAACCTCAGTGAACGCGGCGTGGAGGTCACGTATGCCATACACCCGGTGGCAGGACGCATGCCTGGCCACATGAACGTGCTGCTGGCCGAAGCCGACGTGCCCTACCCCAAGCTGCTCGAAATGGACGACGCCAACCCACAGATGGGCAACACCGACGTGGTCATTGTGGTGGGTGCCAACGACGTGGTGAACCCCGCCGCCGAAAACGATCCGGGCAGCTCCATTTACGGCATGCCCGTGCTCAAAGTGTGGGACGCCAAAAACGTGATCGTGCTCAAACGCAGCATGCGTGCCGGGTACGCCGGCATCGAAAACCCGCTGTTCTTCCACGCCAAAACGAAAATGCTTTTCGGCGATGCCAAAGACAGCATGACCAAGCTGATGAGCGCCTTGAAAGCGTTGTAGTTGTAGGGTAAAGTCCCCGTCCGGAATAAACCGCTTTTTTGCATCTTTACCATCTGTTTTCAAAACAAGAAAAGATGACAAGCAAAAAACAACCGTCGGTATCGCTAAACGACCTGCTCCACACCAACAACGATTCGCTGCGCAAACTGCACGACATCGTAGAAGCGACCATGCGAGAAGAACAACTCATCATCAAGAACCTGCTGTACCCCGTACAAGAGGCGTTGACTCCCGGGCAACGGATTTCAGACAAAGTGGCGCGGTTTGGCGGGAGTTGGAAGTTCATTATCCTCTTTGGCATTGTGTTGTTTTTGTGGATTTTGTTCAACTCGATTGCGCCCAATGGCGATAATTTCGACCCCTACCCTTTCATCCTGATGAACCTCATCCTTTCCTGCATTGCGGCACTGCAAGCGCCGGTGATCATGATGTCGCAAAACAGACAGGAGGAAAAAGACCGGCAACGAGCCGAAAACGACTACCTGGTGAACCTCAAGGCGGAACTGGAAGTGCGCAACCTGCACCGCAAAATGGACCTGCTGATGGAGGAGCAACTCACCCGCCTGGTGGAGGTGCAGGCAGAGCAGTTGAAGTTGTTGCATGCTTTGGTGGAGCGGGGGGAGAAATGAGGGAGGGTACAGAAGGCTTACCTTGCTGCTTTGAAAGTATTCTGTTTTACATGTGAAAGTTATGTCTTTTGACTTTTTAAAAAGTGATAATACAGTTTTTCAAACTTATCTGTGTGTCAACTTTTGTGAGAAGCTCCACATAAAAATCCATTAAACGCAACCATGAAAAAAGAGAATGGGATTTGGTTGAATAAATTCATCAGCGAGAGCGGAATATGTTCGCGCAGGGTAGCCGACAAGTACATAGAGCAAGGCCATGTATTCATCAATGGCAGACGCGCCCAAAAAGGGGATCAAGTGTTCAATGGCGATCGGGTAAAGGTCAATGGCCAGGAATTAGAACCGCGCCAAAGCGAAGATTTGGTGTTTATTGCCCTCAACAAGCCAGTGGGTATTGTGTCCACGACCGAAATAACGACCGTGGACAATATTGTCGATTTTGTCAACCACAGCAGCCGTGTTTTCCCGATCGGCCGCTTGGACAAAGACTCACAAGGGCTTATTTTCCTGACCAATAATGGAGACTTGGTCAATAAAATTCTGCGCGCCGGGAACAACCACGAAAAAGAATACCTGGTAACCGTCAATAAACCGTTCAACGAGGCTTTCATAGAAGGCATGGCCAAAGGGGTGCCCATATTGGGCGTGATGACCAAAAAGTGCAAGGTGGTTGCGGAGGGCGCAAAGGTTTTCAGGATTGTGTTAAAACAGGGCATGAACCGCCAAATCCGAAGAATGTGCGAGCATTTTGGGTATGAGGTGACCAAACTCGAACGCATCCGGATCATGAACATTACCCTTGCCGGCATTCCGCAAGGCCATTGGCGCGACCTCACCGAGGCCGAAATGACCGAAATCTACCGACTCACCAAAGATTCTACTTCGGAAACCGCACCTAAAAAGCAGTCGGCCACCCCACCCAAAAAGAAACCCGCACCCGACATGCGGTTTGCCGAAAGCAGCGCTAAACCCAAAAGTGCAGGCGGCAGACCTGCTGGCAAACCCAAACCCCCTTCTTCGGGCGGACGCCGTAAAGGCGGTGGTGGACGTTCGGGGCGCTAAAGAACACGTAAACAAAAAAAGAGCTACAAACTTTCGCTTGCAACTCCTTGAAAATTAGTCGGGACGACAAGATTCGAACTTGCGACCACACGCCCCCCAGACGTGTACTCTACCGGACTGAGCTACGTCCCGATGATATTATAATTTACTTCTATACATTCCCAACAGCATCTTCGACAGTTTTTCGTAGTGGTTGTAAAACTCCGTGTACTGCGATTCGCTGATCTGACCGAGGTCATATACCAGATGGAGCAGGGTAACGCATTCAAAAACCGACCCGCGCGCCATGGTAAAATATTGCTTTTTCTCCGTATCCGTCACCCGCGCTGTGCCTTCCGATAAATTCAGCACAGAGTCAATGCTGCACTTTTTCCATTGGTCTCGTATGTAAGGGTCAATCTCGATGCTCGAAAAAATGAACTTCAACACCCCCTGATTCAAATCCTTTGCTACCTGGTACACTTCCAGTTTTTCAAAATCAAACATGACACTTGCAGACTAAGACTAAAGATAAACGAAGTTGAATGATGACTTAAGTAATCCATAAACGCCCCAAAAATCCAAATCCCAAATCCCCTGGTCGAGTCTACTGGATTCGAACCAGTGACCTCCGCCCTGTCAAGGCGGCGCTCTAAACCAACTGAGCTAAGACCCGCTCGTTAAAAAGCGGACGCAAAGATACCCGCTTTCAAGACACATATCCAAATGCACCCATCAAAAAGTTTACAGCTTTTTCATATCACACAAATGCGCTATCATTGCCCCCATAAATTACCCCGATGGAAAACATACGTGATCTCATTGCCGCCGGCCGACTGGAAGAAGCCCTCGACCTGCTCGTTTCATCCAACCCCGATGCCATCCTGCTAAAATCTCGTTATGCCAACGGGAAACGACAATACACCATGGGCTTGGTCGATTTCAGCGAGTGGCAACGCGTGCAAAACCAGGTGGCCTACGCCGCCCTCGAACTCGCTGGCAACGGCAACCACAGCACCTCAGCGCCTCCGGCCAATACTCCCAAAACGCCGACGCAGTCTGCCACTAAAAAGGTTTTTATTTCTTACAACCACGGCGACGCCGATACCGCTGTCAAGTTGCGCGATGCCCTGCAAGAAGCCGGCTTTGAAGTCATCATCGACCGCGACGACATGCCGCCCGGCATGGATATCCTCGAATTCATCCAGCAAAGCATCCGCAACGCCGATGTGGTATTGTCTGTGGTATCTGCCAAAAGCCTGGAGTCCGGCTGGGTCGGTCAGGAAAGCGTAGCAAGCTTTTATGCCATTTGGCTGGCCGATAAACGCTTTATTCCGGTTCGTCTGGATGATGTGGTGTTCAACATCGATTTTCAGATTGACGCCCAGGAAAAGCTCAATGAAAAAACCAAAGAATTGGACGTAAAACTCGAGCGATTGCGCAATGCTGGCGGCAACACTGTAGCCTTTGAGAAAACGCGACAACGCATGTTTGAACTAAAATCCAATTTAGGGGGCATCATTGATCGGCTCAACAGTGTGCTGATCCTCGACGTGCGCGAACCCAGCCTCAAAGACAGCATGAACAAAATCATCCAAAGCCTAAAATCCAACTAACCCCTCCCCACCATCCGACCGCGCAGCGGTCAAACACGAATAACAGACCGCGCAGCGGTCAAACATGAATAAGTAACCGCCGCCTCAACAAAGACCCAAACCGCCCCTCCCCAAACCCCCTCGGATCCACCCGACCCATCCGCGGCGCCGAACAGGCATCCTTGGCTAAATAAATCTTGCCGCCCAAGTCCCAAACCAAGTCGTCCAACCGCTCAACGAGTCCAAAAATGCTCGACGTACGCGGAAAATCCAGCGCCAGCGAATACCCTTTGATCGGAAATGAATGCACCGCCTCCGCCGGCCGCGCACCGTGGCGTTTCAGCACAGTCAAAAAAGGCGTATCACGGCTCTCCCCAATAAGTTCCATGACCCTGCGGATGCCGTCGAACGCGGTGTTTTCCGGCAAACAAAACTGGTATTGTATAAACCCTCGGCGACCATACAACCGGTTCCAGTGGTTGATCCGGTCAAGCGGATAAAAGTAGGTGTCCATGTCCACCAACCGTTCCCCGGTTTGAGCCCTCGAAAAAAGGAGCTGGTTGTGGAGCCGAATGCTCAAAGGATTGAGCACCCAGGAAGGCGCGAAAAAAGGCACGTTTTGGGGCGTTTTTTCCGGATACACCAACGGTTTGGGCGAAACCGAATCGCTGTGTTCCGCAAAAAAAACCACACCCCGGCCAAACGCCTTGCCGGAGGACAGGCAATCGATCCAGCCCGCTGCGTACGGACTGTCGGTGCGCGCCTCGAAAGCCCGAAAGAGCGCTTCAAAACCGGGTGCCCGCACAGCAGTTTGGCGCATCCACACCGATTGAACGGGCATGAGCCGGAAAGTGGCTTCCTGCACAATGCCCGTCCAGCCCATGCCGCCACAGGTTTGCCAAAACAGGTCGGCATTTTCCGTTTTAGAGCAGACAAGGGGCTGTCCGTCGGCCCGCAGCAGCACAAAGGACTCCAGCCATTGCGAAAAACAACCCTTGGCGGGGTGGTTCTTGCCGTGTACGTCGCAAGCGATGGCGCCGCCCACGGTGATGTTTTTGATGCCGGGGGTCACGTGAAAAAACCAGCCTTCCGGTACCACGCGGCGGATCACGTCGGCCAGCAACACCCCCGCCTCGCAGCGGATGCGGCCCTCCCGGGCGTCAAAATCGAGGATGCGGTTCAGCTGCAGGGTCGACACCAGCACATCGGCCAGCGCCGCATCGCCATAGCAGCGGCCGTTGCCCCGTGCCAGCAAAGGTCCCGGGGTTTGAAAGAGCGAGGACAGCTCATCTGTGTTTGCCGGCGTGTGTACCCGTGCGAACGCTTCCGGGTAATTGCCCCAGTTGCGCACAGTGGTGTGTTCAGTTTTCATGTCGTATTGTGTCTCGTCGGGCGGGCGGCGGCGGGCCGCTCAACAGCCTCAGCGCCCTCAGGGTATCGCTCAACGAAAAATAGTTCAGCGGATTGGTGCTGCTGTGCCACACATAAGCGGGCAGGGCTTCGCCAAGATCCCGCACGGCGTGGAGGTCTTCCGGCAAATTGGGCGGCAACCATCGGTACAAGTGCAGCACCGCTTGTTCTTCGCCGCGATACAGAACCAGTCGGGCCAACTCCAGCTCAGCCCCGCGGGTTTCATCAAAATAATCTGCAAAAGGCCACTCCCCAAAAGGCAGCACACCCTCCAGCCACAACTGCACCGAGTCGGCACCCTGGTAATGCCAGCGGTAACACAGGGAATCGCCCTGCGCCATCGTCATGCTGTCCATGGCCGACACCGACCAGTCGATCACTTTACGGCTGCGGAACTTCCGGGCGTCCACCGCAAACAGGCTGCGCAAATGGCCTTTTGCCAAAAATACTGCCTGCTCTTCGGGCAATTGTACCCAGGTGCCTGCGTCCGTTTCATAACCAATGTGCAAGCGTTTGAACACGCCCCCCGGCAGTTGCCAGGCGACCACCAAATACTGACCCGGTGCCAGGCCCAGGGTGTCAGGTCTGCCGGTAGTCAACACCCGCAGGCTATGTACTTGTGCGGCAGCAGCCAGCAACACGGCCGACTGGCGCGGGGCCAGGGGCATGGGCCGATTTTCCGCCAGCAGCGTCCACCCTTCTTCGGTTTTGTGCAGCGACCACGGCGGGAAACCCGGTGCCAGTACCTGCAACACCTCGGCCGTGGCGGTATCCACTTCCAACAGCGCGGCGTGCAACTCCGTCGTGTTGCCCCAGGGCCGGAAGCGGCTCAGCAGCCAGCCCAGCACCGCAATGGTGAAAAAGAACAGGATGAGGTGTTTGTTTTTCAAAAAAGCATCCGGCTGTTAAGTGTACAATTCGCACTGCAATGATCGCACATTTTTCCTGCCCCATCACCACCGAACCATAGTCAACCACCCTTTCAGGGTTTGCACCGTTTCTGCTGCCCCTTCTTCCATGGGCACGTGCCCCAGTCCGGGGAACACCACCAATGAATCATTTGGCAGATACTGATGAAAAACAGCGGCCGTTTCGGGCGGAATGAGCTGGTCGTCGGCACCCCACATCAACAACACCGGCATCTGCAATTCCTGCAAACGGGTGTACGGAAGCGCGGGTGCGGGGTTTCTGAACCGGTCGCCCAGCGCCTGTCGGTTGCCGCTGCGCAACAACAGGTCGTAGTGGCGCTGCACCAGCGCGTCGGTCACCCGCTCCGGATGGCTGTACACCTCCCGGGTGCTGCGGGCCACCAGAAAACGCGGGGTTATCCAGCGGCCTACCGCCCTCAACGCCGGGTACCGAACGGCCTGGAATCCGGCCGGTATAAGTTTGGGGGTAAACGGTGCCCCGGCCGGGTCTACCAGCACCAGTGCGGCCACCCGTTCGGGGTATGTCAAAGCCGTCATCCACGCCACTGAACCGCCCAGCGAGTTGCCCGCCAGGATGCACCGTTGAACGCCCAGGCTGTCCAACAACGAGCGGGTAAACGCCACGTACATGTCCATGGAATAGTCGCGCGCCGGATGCGGGCCGGTGAGCCCGTAGCCCGGCAGGTCAAAACGGATGCAACGCCGGGTGTGGCGCAGGCTGTCTACCCAGCCGTCCCAGGTATGCAGGCTCGAGGCTGTGCCGTGCAGCAACACGATGGGCAGCGCATCGTCGAGCGGGCCTTCGTCGCGATAATGCACCTGCATGCCCTCAAGCGGCAAAAAATGGGAGTACTTGTTGGCATACTGCCCTGACAGAGCGTCCACCGAACGGTCGGGCCGGAAAAAAAACAACAGCGGCAAACAAAGCACAAAAACCGCAAGGGCGGTAATTCGGAACACCTTTTTCATCTATAGCGGAAACAAGCCGCGCTGAATAGTGTTTAATCGCTTTATGGCCAAGAAAAAACAGCAAGAACCCAAGCACGACGCCTTCGTGAACCCGATCGACAAGGACAAAATAGCCGAAAACCCCGGTTTGTTGCCCTATGCCCATACGGCAGGCGGGGCAGTCATTCGGCCCGAAGACAAAGGCCAGATCCGTGGCAATGCCATGACGGCTATGTACGACCAGACGGATCGGCAAATGGAGCAGTTGCGCCAACAGATGGAAACCCTGGTCCTTCAGGCCAAGTCGCTCAAGAGCCGCATGTCGGTTTCTGAAATGATTTACCAGGCCGATGTGCTCTTCCAGCCTGTTATCCACCAAATTTACCACTTGTACCAGCGCAAAGCCGATGGCGTCCACGTGGTGTCCATGATCGCTCCCAATGAGTGGGGACGCAAACAACCGTATGAATACTTAGCCACCGTGCGTTTGCTGGGCGACCATACCTGGGAAGTGCTGGCGGGCGACTTGTAATTACGGCGCTTGATGCATAACTTTGTCGTTGAAATCCACACAAGATGACAGCGGGCGTTTTTCCCACAACACCATTTTCTACAAAAAAAGAATACATAGAACTGGAGCGTGCTTCAGGGGAAAAACACGTCTATTACAACGGTATCGTATTCAAAATGGCCGGAGCAAGCATCAACCACAACCGCATTACCCGCAACATACTGGTGTCGCTCACCAAAGCTTTGGCCGGAAACGCCGCATTCGAGGTTTTTGGCAGCGATCAAAAAATTTACCTTCCCAAATTTAACTTTTACCTCTATCCCGACGCCCTCGTGGTTGCCGAAACGCCCGTGCTTTCCGAAACGGATACCCAGGCCATCACCAATCCGGTGCTCATTGTGGAAGTGTTGTCCTCCTCTTCTGAACGGTACGACAGGGGGCAAAAGTTTGTAGAATACCAAAGCATTCCATCGTTTAAGGAGTACCTGCTGATTCGGCAAGATGCCCCGGAAGTATTTGGATTCTACCTGGAGGCCGAGCAGCAATGGCGATCCACCAACATTGCACAACTAGATCAAGCCATATTGCTCCAAAGTGTGGGGGTTTCGCTCCCGATGGCAGCCATTTACGATAAAGTAAACTGGTAAACGCTGCACAAAAGCCTCATTACTCCTTACGGAGCCGCGCCAGATACGCGCCTTTTATCGCCATTTCTGATTCCAACTCATAACCCTGCGGAATGCTTTGGCGCGCCGCTTCGGCCGTTTGCTGCACCTGTTGGCGGCTTGACAGGTGCGCGTACAACACCCATGCCCGCGCAGCCCCGCCAAATGCCTCGGCGTCCGGCATTTCATCTGCGTTTGCCCGGTACACCGGTTCGCCTACGTCCAGAGCCGGTTGGCGGCAGGTGGTATACCATTGGACGAGGGCCTTCGACTGGTGGTCGATCCACACCACATCCCCAGGTGCGCGTTCAGCAGCTATTTTCTCCAACACCGGTTTGATTTCTTCAAC